>VMTH01000153.1 GCA_013791745.1 Candidatus Omnitrophota bacterium | reverse complement strand
TCGGCCCCAATTACCAATAATATTATTGATTCTGTCAGTACTGGCTGTATCATTAACCTTTTTCCAGTAACTGACGGCTTTAGTAAACTGTAGTCTGTTTTCAAAGAGGTCCGCAAGTGCCCAGTTGGCAGAACGCTTAAATGAATCTTTGCCCCTAGCTATTTCTTTGTATATCTTGATAAAGTTGAACTCATCCGGCAGGGTGAAGCGGCTAATCCCCGTAGCTAGGCGTGCTATAGTTTCTTTTTCTTTCAGTGTGGGCAAATCGTATGTCCCGCTTGTATTCTTGTCCCCGTCATTATATCCACGGAACCAGCCGTAGTAAGCCATCGTATTAACGCCAAACTGCTGTTGAAGAAAGTTTGCAAAGCCCAACTGTATTTCGTTTGTTCTTTCGGGATTGCGCTCCATCGCCTGTTTGAGCATGCACCGCCACCGCTCTCCATCTGTCAGGGCTTTGGCATAGCTTTCAGGAACATAGTAAAAAACAGGATTACCGTCAGCATCGACCGGCGCTCCCTGAGACCGGCTGCTCCAGTGCCAGTATCCATCTTCATAATCCGGCAAAACGGAAAGGTCTGTCAAATACTGGAGCCTCCATGCTCCGTTGTATCCACGATCTCCTACCAGCATACGCGCAAATTCAAGATAAATATCAGTAAGCTCATCAACGGCATATTCTTTCTCAGCTTTTGTGACGGCTTGTTCCATGAGTTGAAGGGCTCGGGTCCTGTCGCGCTCAATTGAGTTTACGTATTTCCCACCGCCTCGGTGATGCCCCCTGAAAAACTCGCCGGCGACGATATATCCGGAATGCTGGGCGTCGAAATAACTACGCGCGGCGGACATAAGCAAGCGCCAATTATTTTTATGGATCTTTACGGCGTCCTCGATCAGCTGATCGGCCTCGTCAATACGGTTGAGTTGGCTCATACATTGGACGGCCATTTGAAGATCCTCTCCCACTTTTTGCGAATTGTTAAGGGGATTAATAACCAGTTTATTGTATATCTCCAAAGCTTCCTTGTAATTTCCATCATGCTTCAGCTTCTCGGCATTCTTTCGAAGCGATACGTGTTCGTTATTTTCCGCTACAGCCGGAGCAACAACGCCTATAAGTAACAAAAGTGAAAGGACATATGAAACATTTATTATTTTAGATTTAGCGTTCATCACTCCGTGAAATCGTCAATTTTGACTTTGAGCGCATTAGCAATTCGTTTTAATGTATCCACGCCCGTGGTTGAAACAGTTTTGCTTCCATAGCCGTGCGCATATAATATTGCCATGTTGAAATATTATCAAATATTTCAGCCAATTGTAAGTTAACAATTGCAAGCTCCCACTTCGCTTGACAATGCGTAGCGCTAAGCATATAATGATAATATGACAGCAAATGAAAAACAGGCCACTGATTTCAGCGGAATAGCACGCCTTCTCGGACGAAGAGGGGGACTTGCCCGGGCGAAGCGCATGACGCCGGAAAAAAAATCGGAGAGCGCCGAACATGCCGCGAAAATACGGTGGACAAGAGAAAAAAACGGCGCTCTCCTAAGGAGCCGTCTTAAACAGGAGTTGATATCAGCCGCTAAAAAAAAGACGGCGGGGGTGCGTTTGGCCGCGTATTTTAATTTGTCCCGTGATATAGCTTTGCTCTCACTTAGCGGAAAAAATAACAGGAGTTTGAAAATTGCGCGCTAAAAACTACGGCGAATCGCTTTTGCTGATGCTTGATGTCGCAGATGAATTAAATAATTTAAAAATACCTTATCTGCTTATTGGCGCCGCCGCTGTTTCCGTTTACGGCCTGCCGCGCGCGAGTCTGGACGCCGATGCCGTGATTCAGATTGAGAAAGAAGATGAAAATAAACTCTGTGGCGCGTTGAAAAAAAAAGGTTTGATTACCGAAGTCAGAAAAGGCGGTTTTGACGACCCTATAAGTATGGTCATAACAGTAACAGATAAATATGGAAACAGGGTTGATCTTTTGTCGGGCATCAGAAGCATAAAACATAATGTTTTCAAGAATGCCCAAAAAGTCCAGTTTCAGAAAAACACTCTTAATGTCGCGGCGGCGGAAGATCTGATAGTGATGAAAGCTCTCGCGGGAAGTTACCGGGACATTGAGGACATAAAAGGCATTATTCAGGTTTGGGCCAAAAAATTAGACAGAAAACTCCTGCATCGGATAATTGCGGGATACGGAAAAAGGATACAGAAAAAAATAAACTCCCTGCTTTCCGGATAGAAATTTTATAGATTTGCTTCGGCTTCCGTTACGAGCTCTTTCACAACGTCTTTCACCGAAACGATTTTTTCTGTCCGCCAGGCGTTGGCGCCGACGAACACAACGGCTTCGTCGAGCTTGCCGTCCGCGGCGTTTATGAGCGCCTGAGCTATGCAATAGGGCGATTTCGCGGGATTGCAGGTTTTGAGGCACTGATAGAAACATTTGAATTTGACTTCACCGCGCCGGGCGCGTTTTATAAAATCGTTATTTAGCGCACGGCCGGGCATGCCCACCGGGCTTTTGATTATTGTTATATCCTCTTTTTTGGCGTTGACATAGGCTTCTTTGAAAGCCTCCGAGGCGTCGCATTCATAAGTCGGCACAAATCTTGTGGCTATCTGAACGCCCGAAGCGCCGCGCTTGAGCATATCGGCTATATCCTTACCCGTGCTCACACCCCCGCCGCCGATGACAGGTATTTTTCTGTTCCTGCCGTATTGCGCGGCTACCTTCACCACATCGGAGACGATGTTTCCGAGCTCCGGCATGGCACTTTCCGGCTCCAGATCTTCAAAGCGGAAACCGAGATGGCCGCCGGCCTTCGGCCCTTCAACGACCATGGCGTCCGGGAGACGGTCATATTTTTTTAACCATGTCCGGCAGATCAGATCGGCGGCGCGGCCGGAAGACACAATGGGGATGATTTTTGCCCGTGTGCCTTCCACAAGTTTTGGAAGTGTCAGCGGAAGTCCGGCTCCGGCAACTATTATTTGCGCGTTATTCTGAGCCGCGGCCTGGACGAGCGCGGAATAGTTTGTCAGGGCCACCATCACATTCACGGCGATAACACCGGTGGTAAGAGCGGAGGCCTTCTTCAGTTCCTCAACAAGTTCTTTAATGTCCGCCAGCGTGCTGTCATCCAGCGTCAGATTGCTTTTGAGGCCGCCGATGAGAGCGGCGGAAATCGTGCCGACACCGCCTTCGTTGGCGACGGCGGCGGCCAGGCGCGCAAGTGATATTCTCACACCCATTCCGCCCTGTATTATGGGGACGGGTATGTTTAAATCACCTATATTGAGTTCGGGTAATTTTGCCATTATAAAATCTCCATTTAACTATACCATCAAAACTTTACCGCTTATTATAGCCAAATTAGAAAACCTTGGCAATAACCCGCGTATATTTTTGACTTGAAATCATAAATTTTATACACTCCGCCAATGCCGGGGTAGCTCAGTCGGTAGAGCAGTTGACTGAAAATCAGCGTGTCGGCGGTTCGATTCCGTCCCCCGGCATGTTACATTTTAAGAAGAAGTTAACAGGGAGCGATAGATTATTTTACCGCCATTAACGGCGGTTCCCTGCCGGCATGTTAAGCAAATTATGAAAGACAAATATACAAAACAGGTTGCTGCAACAAATAAAAAAAACCGGAAAAAATTTCTCAAGATCCCTTTTTCCGGAAGGATGATCCTGATCCCGCAGTGCCTGAGAAATTCCAAAAAATGCGCCGCCGAAGAATCGGGCCCGTTTTTTATCTGCGCGGACTGCGGAGCGTGCAAGATCAAAACTATCCGGAAGAAGGCCTCGGAACTCGGATATAAAAAAGTTTATATACTCAAAGGCGGGAAAATAATACCCTCTCTTTTTGAAAAAGACAAGCCCGGCGGTGTCATAGGTATCGCGTGCCAATGGGAAGGGTTTTTAGGCCAGAAGATCTGCGGGGAATTCAAGATACCCGTTCAGTTCTTCCCCCTTTCCCGCGACGGCTGCGCCGACACCGACCTGGACATAGAAGCTTTTTTAAAATTCATAGAAGAATGAAGATACCGCCGGCTGTTTCAGCGGTTCCGGTGATTACCGGCTCCACGGCTTCAGGAAAAACCGACACGGCTTTCGCGTTGGCGCTGAGGACAAACGGGGCGATAATAAACGCCGACTCGCAGAGCGTTTACAAATATTTCAACATCGGCACATCCAAACCTCCTGCTTCGATGAGGAAAAGAATAAAGCATTATCTTGTGGGATGCAGGGATCCCGAAAAACAGTTTTCTGCCGGAGATTTTGTGATCCTCGCCCGGCGAATCGCGGCGAAAATCAAACGGCGGGCCGAATTACCTATCATATGCGGCGGAACCGGCCTTTACATCAGCTCTCTTAAAGACGGTATTTCTCCCATACCTTCATCGGCGAAAATACGCGCCGAGGTCGCGGCCATGACGCTGGAAGAGCAGCTGAAAGAATTGGAGCAAGCCGATTACGCGATGTTTTCCTCCATTGACAAACGAAATCCGCGCAGGGTCGGAAGAGCTCTTGAGATCCGCCGCGTCACCGGTCTGCCGCCCGGCGAGGCGCTGGCGAAAAATTTCATATCCGGCATTCCCCTGAAAGTGTTTTTTCTTTCAATGCCGAGAGAGGAACTTTACCGCAGGATAGACGAAAGGGTTGACTGGATGATAGCGAAGGGACTTGTAAAGGAGGTTCTGAGGATATTAAAAAGAGGAGTGCCGGAAAGCGCGCCGCCTTTCTCGGCCATAGGATATAAGGAAATACTTGAACACATCAGGGGAAAACTCACTCTGGCGGAAGCCGCGGAAAAAATAAAATTCAGAACGCATCAGCTCTCAAGGAAACAGGAGATCTGGTGGAGAAAAAAAGGCGCCGTCGGAATCAGCGTTTTTAACAAAAACCCGGATGAAACAGCGGCGGAAATCGAAAAAATTTTATATAATGGAAAATTGTGAGGATGCGAAAGCGGGAGGAAATATGAAAATACTTGTGATCAACGGTCCCAACATGGATAAGCTGGGTAAAAGAGACGCCTCGGTTTACGGCGCTGAAACGCTTGCTGAAATAAACAAAAAAATAAGCGCGCTCGCTCAGGAACTCGGCGTGGAGGTGAGCTTCTACCAGAGCGCGTCTGAAGGCGACATAGTGTCCGAGATAGGAAGCGCGGATGAAAAATATGACGGAGCCGTGATAAATCCCGCGGCCTACACCCACACATCCGTGGCCATAAGAGACGCCATAGAAGCCGCCAAGATCCCTTTTGCCGAAGCTCACATGTCCAACATATATTCAAGAGAGGATTTCAGGTCCAAATCCATGACCGCGCCGGTGTGCGCCGGTCAGATAAGCGGGTTCGGTTCTGAATCATATATGCTCGCGCTGAGGGCTCTTGTTTCGCTGTTAAAGAAAAAATGAACACCCTCCGCTGCGGGAGGCTCGCTCGCTTGCTGGAACAAAACGGCCTTGACTCGGCCGTCACCTGCGACCCTTCGGATATATTTTATTTTACAGGGATGCGCACAGATGGAGCCTACCTCCTCTTTAACAGAGGCGGGGCCAGGCTCTTTCTGAACAGCCTTTCCCCCTGCAAAAAAAAATGGACAGTGCCTGTGGCGGAACTGAAAAATATAAAACTGGGGAAAACCGGCATTGAGCCTTCCAAAATATCCGTATCGTCTCTTTCGGCCTTAAAGAAAATGACCGGCTGTACTGTCATTAAAAAAGAGCCGCTTTTTGCGAAGATACGCGCATTAAAAGAGCCCGGAGAAATAAAGAAGATAGCCACGGCCCAAAAAATAAGTAAGCGCCTCTGCTCCGGAGTGCGTTTGACAGAGGGAATGAGCGAGAGAGACGCCGCCTCTTATATATCCGCGCGCGCGCACTCTCTATCCGGCGGGCCGGCGTTTGAGCCTATTGTCGCTTTCGGCGCGAACAGCGCATATCCCCACCACATCCCTTCCGGAAAAAAATACTCACGGCGCGGCGCAGCGCTCATAGACATGGGTGTCATATATAAGGATTATCGCGCTGACTTGACGAGAATGAAGGGATTATTTAACATAAAAACTCTTTTAGGCAGGGCTTACGCGGCGGTGAAAAAGGCAAGAGAGACGGCCTTGCCGCATATTGTGCCGGGCGCGGAGATAGGCGGGATAGGCAGGATGATAAAAAAATATCTCGCCGATCAGGGTTTTGAAAAAAACATACTCCATTCCGCCGGCCACGGCATAGGGCTTGATGTCCATGAATGGCCAGCCATAAATTGCCGGGAAAGGGCAAAATTTGAGAAAGGGATGGTTTTCACTCTTGAGCCGGGCCTTTATTTCAGCGGCATCGGCGGGGTGCGGGTGGAAGATGTTTATGTCCTGGAGGACAAAGCGAGGGTTTTAGGATGATAAGTACTTCTGATTTTTCAAACGGCGTCTATATAAAGGTGGGCGACAAGCTCTACCGCATAATATGGTTTCAGCATCACAAGCCGGGCAAAGGCCCCGCGATAATGAGAGTGAAGATGAAAGACGTTTTCGGCGGCGCGACCATTGAAAGAACTTTCCGGGGCGGGGAAAAATTCGAATCCCCTGAAGTGACGCGCACCTCCGTCAACTATTCATATGAATCGGGAGACAGCCTCGTTTTCATGGATGCCGACTACGAGCAGCAGGAAATAAGGAAAGGCACCATCGGACTGAGCGAGCAATTCCTCGTGGAAGGCATGAAAGTGGTTATTGTCATGACAGAGGGAAAGATCATAGACGTTGAACTCCCGCCTTCCGTTGAAATGGAAGTGGTATACACAGAACCCGGAGCCCGGGGCGACACCGTTTCAAACGTGCAAAAACCGGCCAGGCTTAAAAACGGCCTTGAGGTGAAGGTGCCGCTTTTTATAAACGAGGGCGACAGGATAAAAATTGACACCCGCACCGGTAAATATCTGGAAAGGACATAGCAGGCATCAATGAGAAAAAACTCAGCAGCGGAACAGTCGGGCCCGGAGGAAGAATTAAATTTAAAAAAAATAATGGAAGTCCTGGGCGAAACCGATGTCTGCGAATTTGAATACAGCAAGGGCGATATGCACATAGTGCTCAAGAAAGAGCCTGTGGCTGTTATACTGGGAGAAGCGGAAAACACATCGGATACGGAAACTGCAGGAGAAACAGGCCCGCAGCCAGGCGCCGAAAACACTCTACCTCCTCAGCTCCGCACTAAAATCCTTAAATCGCCCGCTGTGGGCACTTTCCACATAAGCGAGAGGGATACGCTGCTTGCCTCTGTCGGCAAGAAAGTGAAAAAAGGCCGGAAGCTGGGCTGGGTGAATTCCATGGGCATCATGCAGGAAATAATGGCCGACGCAGACCTGAAAATCGGCGCGGTTTTCTGCAAAGACAGGGAAGTCGTTGAGTGGGGACAGAAGCTCTTTGAAGTAGAGGAAGAAAATGTTTAAAAAAGTACTCGTCGCCAACAGGGGCGAGATCGCCCTGCGGATCATAAGGGCGCTGAGAGAAATGTCTGTTAAATCCGTTGCCGTGTGCTCGGAAGCGGATAAGAACAATTTTTACTGCAGCCTGGCGGATGATTGCATCTGTATAGGCCCCGCGGCGGCGGCTTCAAGTTATCTGAATGTTTCGCAGATAATAAGCGCGGCCCTTGTCAAAAAATGCGACGCCGTCCATCCGGGATACGGATTTCTCGCCGAAAACCCTCATTTCGCCGAGATTTGCGCCTCTTACGGCCTGAGCTTCATAGGCCCCTCGGCGGAAACGATCGCGCTGGCCGGGCAGAAAGCAGAGATCATAGACCTTGTTAAACGGAAAAAAATACCCGTTGTGCCGGGCTCAAAAGGCATAGTGGCCAACGCCGCGGAAGCGAAAAAGATCGCCGCGGCCATCAAATACCCGGTTATAATAAAGGCCACCGCCGGCGGCGGCGGAAAAGGCATGAGGATCGTCCGCGGCGAGAAAGATATAGAGCAGGCCTTTGAACTCGCCGGAGCCGAAGCGAAAAACGCTTTCTCAAACGCAGGGCTTTATGTTGAGAAATACATAGAGTCACCGCGCCATATAGAGATACAGATCGCCGCCGACAAAAAAGGCAGAGTGCTCTACTTCCCCGAGAGGGACTGCTCAATACAGAGAAACCACCAGAAAGTCCTTGAAGAGGGCCCTTCGCCGCAGATAAACGCGAAACTGAGAAAAAAACTCGGTGAGACAGCCTGCCGCGTGGCAAAACTGATCAATTACACCACCGTGGGTACTGTCGAATTCCTTGTTTCAAAAAACGATTTTTATTTCATGGAGATGAACGCCAGAATACAGGTCGAACATCCCGTGACCGAACTTGTATCCGACATTGATCTGGTAAAAATGCAGATCGCTCTCGCCGCGGGCCAAGACCTGCCCCTCGGCCAGGATGACGTAAAAGAGATATGCCATGCCGTGGAGTGCAGGATCAACTCCGAAGACGAAAATTATATGCCGTCGGCGGGAAAAATAGAAAAGCTCATCCTGCCGGGCGGCCCGGGGGTACGCGTGGACACGGCGATGACCAACGGTTCGGAAATATCGCCGTTCTATGATTCCATGATAGCCAAAATCATCACTTACGGCCGCGACAGGGCAGAAGCCATAGAGAGAATGAAGCGCGCGCTGATGGAACTCAAAATAGAAGGCGTGACGACAAATATAGCGCTTCATCAGAAAATCCTCCAGGACGAAAATTTTATAAAAGGCTGCTACACAACGGATTTCATAGGGAACATGAAATGATAATGCTTTCCGATAACATAGCGGAACTGACGCAACTCCTGGGCAGATTAAACGAATGTTCCCCGGATATAGCAAAAGCCGTTAAAATAATCAAAAGCGTCCTGAAAAAAAAGGGTAGGATCCTGATATTCGGAAACGGCGGATCAGCCGCGGACGCGAATCATTTCGCCGCGGAACTCGTGGGCCGTTTTGAAAAAGACAGAAAGGCCCTTCCCGCGATATCCCTTAACACCGACACCTCTATCCTGACAGCGGTAGGTAATGACCTCGGATACAAAAATATTTTTTCCCGGCAGATACAGGCCCTCGGATCCGTTCGGGATGCTGTTATCGCAATTACAACGAGCGGTAAATCCAACAACATCATCGAGGCCTGCCGGAGCGCGAGAAAGAAAAAAATCAAAATCATCGCGTTAACCGGCAAAACCGGATTGCGCGCGGGGGGCCCCGCGGATGTCACCATAGCCGTGCCCTCCCGGAAAACGGCCAGAATACAGGAAGCCCACGCTCTGATTTTACACACGATCTGCGGGCTTTTGGAAAATGATATGTAAACTTTCCGCGGCGGCGGAATTGGCCCGGCGCGGCCGAGCGGGCGGTAAAAAAGTCGTGTTCACAAACGGCTGTTTTGACATAATTCATTCAGGGCATATAAAACTTCTGAATGAAGCAAAATCTTTCGGCGACATTCTTATTGTAGGCCTGAACGAGTCCTCTTCGGTGCGGGCCATAAAACCCGGCCGGCCTGTGAACAGCTTTACCGAGCGGGCCGCGGTGCTGAACGCCCTGAAATCCGTTGACGCCGTTTTCGGTTTTAAAGAAAAAACCCCGCTGCGGGTCATAAAAAAAATAAAGCCTGACGTTCTTGTAAAAGGCGGAGACTGGAGAGCGCCGGAGATTATCGGCTCGCCCTTTGTCAGATCTTACGGCGGCAAAGTCAAAACAGTAAAACTCAGAAAAAACCGCTCCACGACCGCTCTAATCAACAAAATCAGGGAACTGTGAATTGAAATTTCGCCATCAACAAAATAAATTGTTGTTTGTTTTTCTGCTGCTTTCCGCAAACGCCGCAGCCGGAGCGAAAATCGCGCTCACCTTTGACGACGGCCCGCATCCGTATTACACAAAAAAAATTCTTGAGATACTCGACAGTTATTCCGTGAAAGGTACATTTTTCCTCGTCGGGAAACAGGCGGAGAAATACCCTCACCTCGTGCGGGCCATTCGGGATGCCGGAAGCGAGATAGGAAATCACACTTACACTCACCCGCGCCTTATTTATCTGGCCGCGGAGGACATAAGAAAAGAAGTGGGATCAACCACGAGACTTTTGGAGAATATAACCGGAGAAAAGATCAAGTATTTCCGGCCGCCCGGGGGCAGATATTATTTTGACACGCTTGAGAACATGCACGGCCTTGAGATCATTCTCTGGACGATCAACACGGACGATATCTACAAGCCTGCCCAGAAAATCTATGAAGAAGCCGTGGGCGCTGAAGACGGGGACATCATTCTTATGCACAGCGGTACAGCCCAGACCATCACGGCGCTCCCGCGTATACTAAGTTACTTCAGCAGAAACGGTATCACGGCTCTATCCATCAGCGAATTGCAGAGCCGTAAAAGCGCGGAGTGTTTTGAATGATCCCGCGCGCGGCCACACTCCTCCTGCTTTCCGCGCTTTGGCTGAGCTCGGGATGGGAACAGAGCGTTTTTGTAAGAATCCCCCAGGGCATTTCGGCGGCGGCTTTATCCGAACAACTGGCGGGTGATGGCGTGCTTTACAGAAAACGGCTTTTCCTGGGAGCTGTTAAAATTTTAAAACTGGACAGGCAGCTGCGATACGGCACCTATATGTTTTACCGGAACTCCCCTGTCTTCAATGCGATAGCGGAGTTGAACAAAGGGATCGGTATCCTCATTAAGGTGACGATCCCCGAGGGATTTCGCGCCGGGCAGATTGCCGAGCGCCTTGAAGCCGAAGGCATCGCCGAAGCCTTTGAATTCGCGGAATACGCCAAAAAAAACAAACTAGAGGGCTATCTTTTCCCGGAAACATATTATTTACCTCCGGGGGATTGCCCCAAACGCATCTGCGGTATTTTCAAATCGCAGTTTGATAAAATAGTTTCAGAATTGAATTTATCCGATAAAGCCGCCGCCTCGGGCCTGACACCGCATCAGGCGCTGATTTTGGCCAGCATTATAGAAAAAGAAGCCGGGGGCGATGATGAAAAATTTTTAATATCCGGTATTTTCCATAACCGCCTGAAAAAAAGGATGAGGCTCGAGTCATGTTCCACCGTGCGTTACGCTTTAAACAAATGGCAAAAACCTCTCAGTATAGAAGACACCTTGTTTGAATCCCCCTTCAACACCTACCGGCACAGAGGCCTTCCGCCGGCGCCGATATGCAATCCGGGAAAAATGTCCCTTGCGGCGGCCGTGGAACCGGATGATACAGAGTTGCTGTTTTTTGTGCTGGACGCCGACGGCAAACATAATTTTTCGAAATATTTTGAGCAGCACAGAAAGAAAAAATACGAGAAAAAGAGGAAAAAATGACAAGCGGGCCCAAAATGGTAAAATCTTTTTTAAATGACAGATGCGATTTCCGTGATATTTTTTTCCAGGCGTCAAAGACTGCCGGAATATTTTTCACTCTTTCAAAAGTCAAGCACAGCGAAACCGGCGCCGTTAAAGGAGCCGGTTTCAGAAAAGTCACCGGGGATTTTTCGCATTTGCAGAACTGCGAGATCACGCCGGAGCTGACAGACGAGCTGGTGTCTCACGGGATAGATATAGGCCTGCGGGAACCCGAAGCTGATTTTGATAATGAAAAAATAAAGCTCTTCCTGCGGGAGCTGGACGGCTCACTCAGAGAGCGCGGAAAGCTCTGCGTGAAAAACATAGACATCGCTTTCGGGGTGAGCGACTCGGCCTTCGGGATCTTCAACGGCCGAAAAACACTGCTGAACGACAGGTACCGCATGAAATTCTTCATCTCCGTGATCACCGCCCGCGGAGACAAAAAGGAAACTTTTTCTTCCAGCGTTATAGCTGTCGAGCCGAAATCCAGCGATTTTCTTGACGATTGCGTCAAAAAGAGCAATGTCGCGCTGGAGACGGCTATTGCCCTTCTTGAGGCGGAAAGCGCACCCACGGGCCGGATGCCGGTTTTGATAAAAAACGAAGCCGGCGGCACTCTTATTCACGAGGCGATCGGCCATTCTCTTGAAGCCGACGCCGTCAGGCAGGGGATCTCTCCCGTTTACGCCGGCGCCGTCGGGAAAAAAATAGCGTCTGGCGCCGTGACCATTATAGACGACCCCACCATCCCGGGGAAAAACGGATCCTATCTGTTTGATGATGAAGGGGTCCAGGCCTCCCGTAGCGTTCTTATAGAAAAAGGCATCCTGAAAACATATCTTATGGACAGAAAAGAGGCGCGGTTCCTGAAAACGGAATCAAACGGCCACGGGCGGCGGGCGTCTTTCAAGGATAAGCCCATCCCGCGCATGGGAATCACTTATCTGGCGGGAGGCGACTATGATTTCAACGATCTGCTGAAAAAAGCCGGCAAAGGTATTCTCGTTAAAAAAATGGGCGGAGGCCAGGTGAACCCGGCCAACGGTGATTTCGTTTTTGAGGTCACGGAGGGCTATCTGATCGAAGGCGGAAGCATCGGGCCGCTTATAAGGAGAGCCACTCTTGCCGGAAACGGCCCGGAAATACTTAGAAACATTCAGTGTGTCGGGGGAGCTGTGGGCTGGGATAACGGCACCTGCGGAAAAGACGGCCAGGGTGCCCCCGTTTCCGACGGGATGCCGGACACCCTGCTTCCTGAGGTTGTGGTAGGCGGCGAATAATTTTATAATGCGGTAAGCCTTATGATTAATTTTAAAAATATCAAACTGGAAAAAAACACGCTGCGCGCGTTTCTTATAGGTGCAGCAGTCACTCTTTTATTTTCGCTCTTTTCTTTTTTCGGAGTGTTCAAAATCTTTGAATACAAGACACAGGACTTCCGTTTCTTCCTGAGAGGGGAGAGAGAGGCCTCGGAAAAAGTGAAGATCATCTGCATGGGCGACGAGAGCGTCAACGACAAGGCTATGGGAAGATGGCCGTGGCGGAGGCGCTACCACGCGATCCTTCTGAACATCCTCTCAAAATACAATCCTGCTATGGTGATGTATGATGTCCTGTTCACGGAAAAAGACAATTATCCCGAGGATGACCAGATACTCGCGGGACAGCTGAAAAAACTGAAAACATATTTTCCGATGTTCTGCATCATAGATGAGGGGGAACCTGAAGCAATAACCGACCCGTTCCAGAAAATGCTGCTAGATAAGATCGCCATACCCGGTCACCCGCTCGCGAGTTTCTATAACGCCGTCGAGCTCGTCCTGCCAATAACGCGTTTTTCGGGCGCTGTAGCCGGAAGCGGTTACGCCAACGCCGTGCCGGACAGGGACGGCATGACCCGGCGCGTGGCGCTCGTTATCAACCATGACGGGAAAATATATCCCCATATAGCTTTTATAATGGCCATGAATTATCTCGGCGTAGATAATTCAGACATAGAAATACATCCGGGCAAATTTATAAGTATCAAAAAAAGCGATGGCGGCGCGTTCCGGATACCGGTTGATGAAAGAAACCAGATGCTTCTGAATTACCCCGGCGGCATCGAGCGCTACAATCCCATGAGTTTTCTTGAGGTGATAGACACTTACAGAGAGGAACCGGAAGCGGCCAAACTCAAAGATGTGGCCGGCAAGGCTCTTTTTGTGGGTTTGACCGCCACCGGCACCGTGGATTTACGGCCCACTCCATTTTCCCCGCTTTTCCCCATGGTCGGTGTTGTGGCCGCGACTTTTGCCAATATCGTTGACAGGTCTTTCATGAGAGCGACAGCGCCGTGGGCGGATTTTCTCATAGTCTTTTTTATAGGCATGCTGATCACCGCTTTTTCTCCGAAATTTTCGCCGACGCAGGGCGCGATTTTTTCGGCCGTTGTCATGGCGGCATGGGCGCTGATCTCATACATCCTGTTTGTCCGCCTTGTCATTGTTCCCTTGTTCTACCCTCTGAGCGCGGGGCTCTTCTCTTATCTGGGAATCACGATTTTCAGATTCGCGACTGAGGAAAAAGAAAAAAAATTCATAAAGAGCACCTTCCAGCGCTATGTCTCCTCTCAGGTTGTGGACGAGCTGATAAAAAATCCGGAGATGCTCAACATGAAAGGAAAAAAAGAATGGCTGAGCGTCTTTTTTTCCGACATCCGCGGTTTTACATCCATGAGCGAAAACATGGAGCCGGAAGAGGTCGTAAAGATTCTCAACGAATATCTCACGGAAATGACGGAAATTATCTTTAAGCATCAGGGCACTCTTGACAAATTCATAGGCGACGCGATAATGGCTATATGGGGAGCGCCCAAATATTTCCCCAATCACGCGGAACTGGCCGTGCGATGCGCCTGCGAGATGCAGGCCAAAGTTAAAGAGCTCTGCAGCCGATGGGAGTCCGAGGGCCGGAAACAGATAGGCATAGGCATGGGCATAAACACGGGTTTTGTCGTTGTGGGGAATATGGGTTCGGCAAGTTATTCCGATTACACGGTCATCGGCGACAATGTCAATCTGGCCGCCCGTCTGGAGGAGAATGCCCCCGCGGGAAAAATCCTTATATCCGAGGCAACATATAAGGAAGTAAAAGACATTGTGGAAGTGAAATTGCTGGAACCGCTGTCCGTAAAAGGCAAACAAAAAGCGGTAAAGGTTTATGAAGTCCTTAAAATTTGCTAAACTGCGCCATGGTTGAAAAAGATATACTGAAAAAGATTCCGGTCTTCTCCGCGCTTCCCGCGAATCACCTCGCGCTTCTCGGACAAATAAGCGAACTGAAAAGTTTTAAAAATGGCTCGATCATCGTTTCGGAAAAATCGCAGGGAAAAATGCTTTTTTTCGTTATCGCCGGCAGAATAAAAATTTACAAAAGCTCCAGCACCGGCCATATCAAGGTGCTGTCTTATCTTAATAAAGGCGACATCTTCGGAGAAATGATTATTTTCGGCGGCGGGGTGCGTTCGGCGTCGGCGCAAGCCATGGCCAACTGCAAAATACTCATCATACGGGCAAAAGATTTCAAGGAGTTTGCCTCAGGCAACATATCCGTTCTGCTCAAAATAATAAGCACATTGATCAGCCGGCTCAAAAAAGCCGACGATGAAATCAAATCCCTGGCATACAACACGGTCCTGTCCAGAACGGCCTTCACTCTCCTTGAATTCGCCGCGGAGTACGGCATTAAAAAAGGAGGAAGAACTTACATTAATTTTCCGCTCACGCATTCTGAAATAGCGAACAATGTCGGATCTTCAAGAGAGGTCATATCCAGGGTGCTGTCAAAACTGGAAGCCCTGCGATATGTAAAATGCCGGCGGGGAATAATAGAGATACTGGACCCCGCGAGCCTGAAAAAGGTCATATACTGACCCTCTTTTCATGAAAAAAATAGACGCTATCTTTCCCGCGGACCGGCTGGAACGCGTGAAAAACATTCTTTATCCTCTTAACATAGGGGGGATGATAGTTTCGCATGTGCGCGGAATAGGCCTGCAAAGGGGCGACCTCAAGCAAAAAGAAAAACGATTTTTTGAATTCCCTAAAATCAAACTTGAACTTGTTGTCAGAGACAGCGAGCTGCAGAAAGCCCTGGATCTTATTATAGAGACGACGCAGACCGGCCATTTGGGCGATGGAAAAATATTTATTTACGACATACATGAAACCGTGAGGATACGCACGGGCGAATACGGCGAGAATGCCGTTTAAGCGATTAACGAAGGTGCAAGGCGGCATACAGATAAAAAGAGCGCTCATAAGTGTCAGCGATAAAAAGGGCCTGTGACTTTTCGCTAAAGCTCTCGCGTCACAGGGAGCTGAGCTGCTCGCCACCGGCGGCACCTATAAATATCTCAAAGAAAGAAAAATCCCCGTCAAACAAGCCGCCTCGGAACCGCTCGGCGAGATCCTTAACGGCCGTGTGAAGACTTTGAGCCGTGAAATTTTCGCGGGAATCCTCGCCGACAATTCCAACGCCTCACACCGGTGACAGCTGCGGCTATTGAATATCAAAGCCATAGAGCTTGTCTGCGTCACTCCTTATAAACTGAATAAACTTCCCGAAAGCATAGACATCGGGGGCATAGCGCTCTTGCGGGCGGCGGCGAAAAACTGCTCTTCCGTAATTCCGGTCTGCGATCCAGACGACTACAAACTTATCATTGCCCAGCTGCGTGACAAAGGTTTTGTCCCCTGCGATATTTCGGCAAAACTCGCGATGAAAGTTTTCAAACTCACCTCGGATTATGACAGCAGGGTATTGCGGCTAGCGGCTCCGGCAACGCCGGAAAGGACGGGAACTCAAAAACTCAGATACGGTGAAAACCCCATGGATAAAGCGGAAGTTATTTTTGCCAGAGGTTGTTCTCAGATTTCAGGGAAGCAGATGTCCTCCAACAACATCTTTGATATGGAGGCGGCGTATAATATAGTGAACGAATTCAAAAAACCCGCCTGCGCCGTGATCAAGCACAGAAACGCCTCGGGAGCGGCCATGGCGGAAAAATCACTTCCGGCTTTAAAAAAAGCTTACGGCGCTGACCCCTTGAGCGCATGGGGCGGCGTTTACGCCTTTAACCGCCGTGTGGATAAAGACTGTGCCGCGTTTCTGTCAAAGAAATTTGTGGAATGTATAGTGGCGCCTGATTTTTCCCGCGAAGCGCTTGCGGCCTTTTGCCGGAAAAACACGGTTCTTTTCAAAGCCCCGGACAGGCGTGCCGTGGCGACAGTCAAAAGCTCCGTGTTCGGCACCGTGACGGAAAATAAAGGGAATCCCTCCTTCCGCCCGGTCACAGTGACAAAAAAGAAAGCCGGCAAAAACCTGATGAGAGACCTTGAATTCGCGTGGAAGATCGTGAAAAATACCACCTCCAACGCTGTTGTCATAGCCGCGCAGGGCCAAACTCTCGCCGTCTGCGGCGGCGCTCAGGCCAGGGTGCGGGCTATTGAGATCTGCGGCAGCTATTTAAAGAAACAAGAAAATATGGTTCTTGCCACCGACGGTTTTTTCCCTTTTGACGATTCAATAAAACTGGCCAAAAAAATAGGGATCAAAGCCATAATACAGCCGGGCGGCTCAATCCGCGACGCGGAAGTGACAAAAGCAGCCGACAAACTGGGCATGATAATGCTCTTCACCGGCCACCGGGTTTTCAAGCACTAAAGCCGCCTAGGCAAACTCTTTTAATAAATTTTGTCTCTACCGCATAAAAAAATGAGAACAATAATATCTGATTTAATATAACCGCGGTTAAACCGTATCTTGAACCATAGCAAATGGCGAGCGCGTATCCCGTAAGTTGCCCGACACCATACATCGGATTGTTGAAATATTTATAGGGTCCGGCGTCTACAAAGTCGGTGATTTTTCTCCCGAGGAACATGTCTTTCCAATAATAAATATCTATTGATACCGCCTTTGCCGCCCATATTTTCATGGAAAAGCCGAATATGAACAATATCACCGATATTACAAATAAAAAACTTTTAGGCAAAAACCCCAGCAAATTTCCCGGGGTTGATGAGGCAATATATCCTATACTTGACGCATTATGAAAAAATATCAAACCAAGTATCGCTTCGAAAACCAAATATCCTTCATGTTCATTACCCGCCGTTTTAATAAACCAATGACGAAAACCGTTTTCTGAAAGAACGAGCGTGATGAAACTTATGTAAACGGTTTCAATCAATATAAAATAGCAAATGGCTAATTTATAATTATGCGGCTGGTATTTGACGATATATATAGAAAAAGCAAGCGAGAACAGTATCGCGATTGTTCTGGGGATAGTCTTATGTTTTACCACATAACCGGATATCGAAATCAAAAGTACAATAAAACAGCGGATTTCTTTAATCAACTTAGTAAATATATTTTTATATGACATACCCGCTTATTGAATTCCTTTGGCGTTCCTCATTATGAATAAACCGGCTTAGTTGACATTATCATATTGAGAAGCTTCCGATGATACTAAAGTTGATTTGCTTGCAGTTCGTGTCAAAGCATTTACGGGACAGGCCGCGGCACATTCCGGGCAATTCAGACAATCCGTATTCTGCACAAACCCGTCATTTTTGTATTTAACAATGGGCAGAGAGAGAGGGCAGGCCTTTTCACACAGCCCGCATTCCAGACAGGCTTCTGCGTCAATCTTAAGTTGATATTTCCTGCCGCCCAAAGCGTTCTGCATCGTCCCCATGGGACAAAAAGCGCACCACGCCCGCGGATGAATAAGTATGCCCACAGTCAATCCTATGACTGTGGTGATAACACACATGAGCCAAAACACCCGCCCCCAATGCACCATACTGGTTGGATTTTGAGAAATGCGGAAAATCATGAACCCCATCATAGCCGCAAAAAGGAGCCATCTGAATTTTTTATTTCTGAAGGCGGTCGGGATTGGGGAGTTAAAACTGATTTTTTGGACAATTCTGTCAAAAAAACTGCCGCGCGGACACAAAGTTCCGCAAACATAGCGCCCCCCTAAAACACCACCCGCCATCGCTGTTATCATGACCAGCAAAACGCTGAAACCAAGCAAGGGGTATTTCCAGCCCAAAGCAATAGTAATCGGTACAATCGGCAAAAGGCACCACTGAATAAACCTGCGCCTTGCTATTTTGCCGCGATCAAGCCCATTCATAATCTGTTACAATTTCCCGAACTCAGACTTTCCAGCTCTTTTTTGTTGTTGCCTCTTTGTTGAATCTTTTCCAGAACTCCGGAGCCCTTTTGGATATGGCTTCGGAAAGTTTTTTCTCGTCGAAAGCAAGGATCTTCTTGTTCTTCATGAGAATCCTCCCGCTCGCGATTGTCGTGTCCACCTGGCAGTTAACAAGGCCGAAAATAAGATGGCCGAGGAAATTTCCGGAATTAAGAGGCGTGGGCGGAAAATAATCCATAATGGCGATGTCCGCGACCTTTCCCTTCGCTATTGAGCCGAAGGAACCGCCGAATATGCGGGAAGCGATTTGCGCGTTGTTCTGCAATAACATCGTCGGAGCTTCCATAAACCCCACCCTCGGATCGCCTTTGGCGTGACGCGCTATCAGATAAGCGCAGCGGAGCTGCTGGAGCATATTGGAACTCATGCCATCGCTGCCGAGACCGGTGAGAACGCCCTTTTTGAGAAAGGTCAGCACATCAGACCAGCCCACAGCGTTGTTCATATTGGATTCGGAGTTGTGCACAACAATGGAATCTGTTTTTTTGATAAGCGCCGCCTCTTTGTCGTTTGTGTGAACGCAGTGCACGAGTATCGTTTTTTTACCGAGAGCGCCTAATTTATTCAGTCTCTCAACAACTCTCATTCTGTGTTTTTTCACCGAGGCGTCTTCGTCCGATTTGGCTTCCGCCACATGGATATGCAAACCGCAATTGTATTTTTTCGCCAGATCGGCTGAGGCCTTTAAGGTTTTATCATTTGCGGTAAAAGCCGCGTGAAGTCCTACCATGCACTGTATCAGCGGGTGTTTTTCTTTTTTAAGTTTTTTCAGGAACCTTTCATTCTCCTCGACGCCTTCCATGCCCTTGCCGTATCTGTCGCTTGAGCCGAGCGTAAGCGCGGCGCGGATGCCGGCTTTCTCGCAGGCTTTCATCAGAGTATCAAGCGAACCTTTCTGAAAATTCTGGCTCTCGTGATGATCTATTATCGTCGTTGTGCCCCAGCGTATGCATTCGCCGAGAGCGTAAAGGGCCGAAAGATAAAGGTCTTCCTTATCCAGCGCCCTGTCCAGCGGCCACCACAATCTGTCTAACACTTCCTGAAAATTTTTCGCGGGCGTTCCCGGAATTCCCATGCCGCGGGCCATCGTGGAATAAAGATGATGATGCGCGCATATAAAACCCGGCAGAACAACTTTGCCGGAAGCGTCTATCACCTGCACGCCCGATCTTTTAATTTTGGAAGCGACGGCGTCAATCTTGCCGTCTTTGATATAGATATCCGCTTTTCTCACATTCTTTCCGTCAAACACGGTCCCGTTCTTGATTAAAATCCTGCTCATAAATTCTCCTTATTTACTGCGGCGAAAACTTCCCCGCTTCTATTAAAAAAAGTTCTATCGCTATTAATTCTTCTTCCGCTTTTTCTTTCAGCTTTTCTATCCAGGTCGCACACGCCTCATGTATGGCTTTGAGTTCCCCCGAATCCAGCCACAGCCCGTCACATCCGGAACAGATATCGACCTTGATACCGCTTTCCTGTGCGTATTCTATGGTGTGCAGTTTCTCATCGCAGCGCGGACATTTCAATTCGCCCCTGTAGGATTTTGATGTCGCACCGCTGACTCCGGAATCCAGCTTGAACCAGTCTTTCTGTTTTTTGATTTCTTTCAGCTCGTCCTTATCAAACCAGAACCCGCCGCAGCTTTCGCACTTGTGATAAACGACATCAGCGAAAATCCCGCTGCTCAGAAGTTTTTTACATTTAGGACAATCCATTTATTCCTCCGTGCCTTTCCGGCCTAAAATCTTCAGGGCCATGCTTGTCATTTTAACACAAAATAAAAAAAATGGCGAATTATCACTTTGCTTGACTACAATGATACTGAACACAAAAAGGAAAAGCCGCCGAGGCGCAGATACTATTTTTTAGTCTCCGGGCCATTAAAGCGACCCTTGTATTATGGGAGCACTATTGCGACAATTGAACTATCGGGAGGTGTGAAATGAAAAGAAATTTTAAGACTTTGCTTGAAACGATCATTATTGCGCTCGCTTTTGCGGCAGCGGCACAGGCAGGCACAAAACCCCTGCAGCTGGCGCTGGTTGATCCGGTACAGCTTGTAAGCGCTGAAACATCTATATCGGGTTTGCGCCTCAACTTTCTTTACGGCCGCAATGAATCCGTGGAGGGGGTGGACCTGGGCCTGGTTGGCTTGGCGGATTCATCGTTCACCGGCTGGCAGTATAATTTTTTAGGAAATATCAGTAAGGGGGATTTCAGCGGCCTGCAAATGGGATTTGTGAATTATGCCGGAAATGCAAAAGGCCTGCAACTTGGCGTGGTAAATTATGCCGGGAGTTTAAAGGGCCTGCAAATCGGTCTCATCAACATAATAGACAAAGGCGGCGTCTTACCTGTTATGCCTTTTATTAACTGGTCCTTCTAAATCAGTACGCGATTGCGCGATACATCTTTTCACGCTTGTGTCACCATAACCGTGAACATTAGCTAAAAAACAAGCAATCTTCACGCTTTTGAATCAGATGAGAAAAAATAACCATTTCCACACAGTAACTAATATCACTTCCCATGTTGAAATTTTGGACATTTGGCCAACAAGATGTAACGTTTAGGCCTCCAATGCACCATACATATATAGGGGGGGGTGCAAAAATAGTTATTTCTTTGGCGGCGCGGGCTATTGATAATATTTTTGGCCCGTTGCGGAACTGAATGAAGGGAGAAAATTATGAAAGAAGAACTGGGATTCAAAAGGATTAGGCCGAAATACGGCCTGCAAACAAAATTAGGCGGTGGCGAATGCACGGAATGGAGCGCTAAGACAGGCAAAACAATCCATAAAAAATGGAAACCTTATCGGCCGGAAGCCATGTTGGAGGAAAAGATCATATTTTCTGATAATATAGAAGACTTTGAGCGTCTTGAATTTATCACACTGCCGTCTTTCCACAGGCCATGGCAGACGGGCATTTACAGGCGCAAAGACAAATACTTTGCAGCATGCGAAGAATTTAAAAGAGACGGTTACTCCTATGATGAACGTCGCAGGGGCGGACCTATTCCCAAAACCGAAGCTGAAATCTCCAAAGAAAAAGCGATGGAAGTCCTCAATCTCCTAAAAGATCTGGTCCATAGCAGAAAAGGTTTGATAAACTCATCCGCGAATGCCTCCATAGGATGCGACGGCACAATCGAAGAATTCAAATTTAAAAGCGGCTCAAATATTGTGTTCTTCCGATGGTGGATGGCCCTTCCCGAAGGTTATGACACACTTCAGGATATGCTGAGTATCATAAACGACTGCGTCCCGAGCTGATGCCCGCAGAGAAATAAAATCAGGTTTTGCTTGAACCTTGCGAATATATTCCAAAAAAGTTAAATTTGATAGAGGGAGGAAAAAATGAACAAGTTTTTTTTATTGTCTGTTTTGTGCGGAGTATTTATATTTTCCTCAAATTCAGCGCATGCCGCGCAAGAAGATTTAAAAGAATCTCTTGCGAGTGATATGCAATATTATGAACGAGTTATAAAGCCGGCAGGAAAGAGCGCTCAGATAAATTTCTTAAATAGACTAATTCAGAAATATGAAACTAAAGGCATTGATTCCATGTATCTTATTCCAGTTGAGGAAAATTTAAGATTGCTTCAACAAAGCGAAGAAAAACCTGCTAAAGACCTTGATGATGAAATCAGAAAATTGGAAAAAACAATTGAGGCAGAAGAAAAAGAAAATCTTCGACAACCTAAAAGAAACAGCCAATATCAACAGGAAAACTGGACTGGGAATATTAACATTTATTTCGGGGCGAAGGCCTTAAAGGAAGAAGACTGGACGCCTGTAGAGGAACAAGATGAAGCAGGTATAGCTTTTGACTTTAAAGAACAGCATTGGCCGGTGAGTCTTGTTGTCGACTATTCAAATTCCATTGGAGAAGGAACTTTCTATTACTATGGCTGGATAGATTGTGAGGCTAAACTCTCCGAGCTGAATATAGGAATTCGCAAAATTTGGGATCGAAATTTAAATGTTCGACCATTTATTGGCGGAGGAATTTCTTTTATCAGAGGCGAAGTGACATATTCTTCCGGTGGATATGATTTGGGTTCCATCTCTGATAGCGGTACGGGTTATTGGATAGGGGGCGGTGTGTACTGGACACTAAATGAAAGTTTTAACATAGGATTAGAAATGAAATCGTCGTATGCAAAAATAACTATAGGAGACTGGAGTGGTAACGCTGGGGGCGGACATTTCGGTTTTTTCATTGGCTATCATTACTAAAATGGCTTCAGAATGAAAAAATGTTTATATTTCAGAAAATTTATGATGTTTGGTCGCAACAAAATTGTCGCCCCGCTCCAGGCGAACGCCATCTACCGAACGCACGGGGAAAATAGACGGTAATGCCATGATAAAAATATGATTAAAATTGCTCCAAACGCAAGAGTAGCTTGTCCAGTTAATAAAGCCGAATACCATTATGAATGGGAGAGGGGATGGTTGCCCCATATTGTTGGCACCACTAAATCTGAGTTGAGAATAGACACAAAAACAATAACTAATATTGAACGAAAATTCCATAAAAATCCACAGGATAAGAATCTATATTTCGCATATTTGTTTTCGAATATATTTGCCGACACGAATTTCGAGCCAATTTTTGAAGAGGGTATAAAAAAGGGGTGGAACGATTTTAATGAGTATATGAATGCAGTAGGTCACCTTATGGGTTATGATAATTATTTGGCAGATGACAATAGCCATCTTGAAAATAGAGATGCATATTTAGGCAATCTTCAAAGATTAATGATATTTATATTGAAACGAATCGACTTAGTTTTTGATAAAGCTTTAGAAGCTGCCTTCTGTTGGATGTTTTGCGGTTTTTTGGGAATGCAAAATATTTCAATCTCTCTGTTAATTGAAAAAATTTATGGTAAACAATTTTTGTTGGATGAGGATCTTAATGACGGGGATAGATATATAAGTTCGTTAATACTGGCCGATAATTATTTCAGCAAAGGGAAGGTGTTAGACGCCTTTGAGCTTTATATGAGATTGAAGGAATTTAATTTGCATAATAAAATAGATGATTCTGAATTCAAACAGCAGATTAAATGGCAAGAGGAATTATATTATTTTGACGGTGTTGTAAAAAGTATCACAACCATTGACGACAGAATAGAGCTTTGTGTCAATGCGTTACTTGAAAGATCTGAGGGGCAAATAGATAATATAATCTCAAATGCCTATATGGATATAATGGTATTGCGGCGCACAGAAAGAGAGAAAAAAAACATAAGAAAAACATATGAGAAAATAGCAAGGCTTTTTGAATGCACGATTTTAGGGAAATATGATAATGCTCAGAAATACCTACAAGAAGTGGGGGAAGATGAGCAACAAAAAGCATTTACTAAAAAGTGCGGAAAATTTATTAAATGGGTAAAGACCCATAAGAAAATTAGGAAAATTAAAGCTGGCACGCGGACAGAAGATTTACTGGAAAAGGTAAGTAATTATAATACGCCGGGATATGAGCTTGTATTATCGTTGGAGACAATGCTCCGCAAATTTGTTAAGGAAAACTTAAAGAGTTTGTATGGTACTAAAAAATGGTGGGTTAGTGGTGTTGCGGATGGAGAAATTAAGAAAACTTGTGCGGCGAGAAGAGAGGATGATTCATGCCTTTATGAGTCCTTTGCGTATATGTATTTAAAGGATTTGCAGAAAATAATAAAAACAAAAGCAAATTGGCAGGGCATATTCGGAAAGTATTTTCTTACTGAGAGAAACAGAAACAAAGATAAACTCCTGTCTTGGATAAGTGAAATTATTCCGATTAGAAATAAGATAATGCATGGGAGATTGGTCAAGAAAAAAGAACTTCAGCTGTTGCGGAAACTTTATGCCGACTTTAAGAAAATTTATTCTAAGTGGGCCGGGCCAAGAACGGCCAAGCCCGACCAGCGCAAATAATGCTGATTGGTTGCAGGCTTACAATAGACAGGGAATGAAAACTATTATTGACAAGATTAGAAATTGCAAAGGGAACTGCTCTAAAAAGATCATTCGTCAATATATTTTTTAAAATATTCTACATCAACCTCATATACGACTTTAGCATTAACCCCTAATTCTACTTTTTCAAACATTTCAATTAATTTATTCCCGTCTACTAATTCTATTGGCGGAGCACCTTCCCTATTTGCTTCTTTTATCGCTTCACTCGTGAAAGATCCGGTTGTCAGAATTATCCCCTTTTCAGCCCGACCGATCATAGCATTTCTAAAATCTCCTACTTGCGCCCTAGATACAGAACCCTGATATTTTTTACATTGAAAAATAACTTTAAAACTAACAAAAGGATTTAGTTCTAATGTACCGTATCCATCAATTCCGCCGTCGTGAGATGCGCCGGTAACAACAACATTGTCAAAACCATGTTCTCTCAATAATTCCTTGCATATTTTTTCAAATCCTGACGGCGATAAATTCTGTAATGTGTAAAGTAAATCAGCAGGAGTTTCTTTTTGATATTCTTCAGGAGTTTTTTCTTCTTGATCTTCAATTATTTTAGAGCTTTCTTTTTCCTTTCTTGCCCTTTGATATATTTCAACCCATTTTAAAAATATATTTCTTGCTTCTTCGTCATTTAAATGTGTTTTCTTCCCTTCCTCCGTAAGTTTCCAAGTTCCATATTTTGAAGAATCCAACAAACCTTCCCAAACAAGGTATCGTCTTGCCCATGCCACTTGATTATGAAATTTGTTTATACCTGATTTTAAAATCTCATCTAATAAATCATCCGGTAAACTTAAATTCTCAGCAATTTTATTTGAAACCTCCCTTGGCTTACCCGAATCCCCTAAATCTCGCAATGCATCTAAAAGTGGCCCGAGCCATTTAACAAATTCTGCTTTTGAATTTTTTCTGCTCATTTTATCTCCTTATTTCTTCCGTTCAATTCATCAACAGAAATCTTAAATACATCTGCATTTTTTAAACATTTTTCAGCTTCAAGAAATTCGACATAGCCATGCGTTCTAATTTCTCCATTCGCCAAATTTGCAGTTATTTTAATCTTCTTTGAGCTGTTTCATTTCTTTCGGAGTTCTCTTTCTCATCTCAAGAGCGCCGGTAAAGCATTTCTTCGTACAGATGGAACAGCCGATGCATTTCGCGGGGTCGATCTCCGGGAAGCCGTCTTTGTCGAGCGAGATCGCCTGGTAGGGACAGCGCGCGCAGTTGCCGCAGCTGAGACAAATTTCCTTATCTATAAGCGACGATATTTTTTTCGTCGGTGAAATATCCATAAAACCTGTTATGGGATTGGGCTGGGCTATTCCTATGAGATCTTTCATGGATTTGATCCCTCTCTGCTTCATAAGATAACTCACGCCGCTGCAAAGTTCATCGTATATACCGTAGCCGTATTTTGTCGGCATCGTGCAGAACTGCACGGTCTTCACGCCGATGGCGAGAAAATGAGACGCCTGTTTGTAATTCATAGGCCCGCCGTTGCCGGATATTGAAAGCCCCACAGGCATCGCGCATACCAGGTTGTTATAGCTTATCGGGGCCACCGCCTCGCCGCTCATACCGAAAACAATGGCTTCATCCCATTTGCCTTTTTTGCCGGGCCTGAAATCCACGACGGGGAAAGTGTTGGCGAGTGTGATGCCGGCTTTCTTACCGGGATATTTGTCAAACACTTCCTTGATGGCCCTGGCTATCGGAACAATAGAGGTGACCGCGCCGGTGAGCTTGAAGAGTTTCGGTATTTTCGGGTCTGACACTTCCATCACCCAGTCTATTATCCTGGCCGTGAGCGCGGCGTTCTGCGAAACGATATCTCCCTCGGTGCCGTCGCCGCCCTGAGGACAGGAAAGAGAATACTCTATACCCATAACTCCGGCGTTTTCAAGTTTCTTCGTGTTGGCCTGCCAGCCTTTTTTGTCTTCCTTATCGTTTCCTGTGACAGGGCCTCCAGTTGAAGCCATTGTCAGCCTATCCGGAAATTCTTTTACCAGTTTTTTTACCTCTCCACAGACTCTTGTCAGGGTGTGCCCTGACACATTATCACAATTGCCGTAAGTTGTGTCGTTGAAAGTATGCATATATTCGCCGGGGATGTGTATACCGCCACCGTCAAAAGCGGTCTTCATAATTCCGCCCGCCCAGCCGGCTTCATAAGCTTTCTTCATCTGGTCATAACCGTCCGACGGGGGGGCCGCAGAAAGCAGAAACGGTGAATTTATTTTTCTGCCGAAGAAATCCGTCTCAAGAGAAACGGGGAGCGGCTCATAGCCGCTGATCTCCACGGTGCTCTTAACATCCTTTTTCACCTTCGATGCTTTTTTGCCGGCAAGATAAGCCGCGGCATCTTCCGCGGCGTTTTTTCCGGAAGCGACAGCCTCGACAACCGTCGTGGGGCCGTTGGCATAATCTCCCGCAGAGAAAACTCCTTTCGCCGTGGCAAAACGTTTTTCGGCGCGGGTGCCTATGGCGATGATCACATTTTTGATGTCGTTTCTTGACTGCTCCGTGCCGGGGATCGTCTTCAGATCTTTGAGCGCGAATTTTTTGCCGGCGGCAAGATCGACCTTTACCGTTGTGAGCCCTGAAATTTTTCCGCTCTTTGTCTTTATCGCCGTCACCGATGTTCTGTTGGTCAGTTCAATGCCGTTTTCAAGGAGCTCTACTCTTTCCTTGGCGCTCAGCGGCATCTCGGAAACTGTTTCAAGGATAAACATCTCCACCTTTGAGGCGCCGTTTTTTTTCGCCGTCACCGCGCAGTCAACCGCGGATGCCCCACCGCCTATGACAGCGACTTTGCCCGCGAATTTGTATTTTTTCGGATTGATCAAATAGTCTATGACATTGACAGCCTTGCCCTGATTTTCAATTCCGGGAAGAATCGGCGCCCAGAGACCCGTGGCCGAAATAACGGCCTTATAACCTTTTTTGAGCAGGTCCGTCGCTTCTTTCACCGCCTGACCTGTGCGTATCTCTATGCTTCCGAGCGCTTTTATGAAATCTATATCCGTCTTGATGATCTTCCTGTCCAGCCTGAAAGCGGGTATGAGATTACAGGCTCCGCCGGGAAGGCGGTTTTTCTCAAAGACAGCGACCTGATAGCCCTTCTGCGAGAGCACCGCCGCCGCGGCAAGTCCGGCGGGCCCGGCGCCGATGACAGCTATTTTTTCCCCTTTTGGTTTCGCTTTATTAAAACACGGGATACCGCCCAACTCCCCGGCCTTCTGTATTATGTAGGCCTGCACCTCGGGTATTTTGACGGAACCGTCAAAATCCTTGTGCGAACATTTCGCCATGC
Organism: Candidatus Omnitrophota bacterium; assembly: GCA_013791745.1. Lineage (NCBI taxonomy): Bacteria > Pseudomonadati > Candidatus Omnitrophota > Candidatus Omnitrophota bacterium. The sequence continues at coordinate 18,514 of VMTH01000153.1, read as the reverse complement.
AGTGCCTGTCGGGACAAACCGTGCCGCAGACGCCGCCGAGCGGATTGCTCTTCATTATCGCGGATGCGGCTCGCAGATAATCCTGAGCTTCGCCCTCTTTCGAGGCCATTATAAATTCAAAAGGCGAACAATTCGCCGGGCAAGCGGATTCGCAGGGCCTTTCCTCGCAATATTCGCATTTGGCCAATTCCGCTTTGAACTGCATCTCAGTCATTGTCTGTTTCATCACTATCCTCCTGAACAATATTCCAAAAATAAAATTAGCATACCTCCTCGCCGAGACAAAGAAGGCAAAGGTTTAAACTATTTTTTTGACGGCGTTTTTTCGGGCGGCGGCAGCTTTATATCCAGATAAGAAGCCGTTGCCTCGGCGTCTCTTTTCAGCCCGGTATTCTCGCTTTTTGATGCCTCAATAACTATATTTTCAATTTCTTTTGTTTTCTGCTTCATCAGTCCGAGCGCGCGGATGCCGTTTCTTTTTGTTTCTATGTTTTCCGATTTGGCGGCGTCAAGGGCTAAGGCGAAACCTTTGTCACTGCCCAGCTGAGCGAGAGAATACACAAGGGCATACTGAACATCCTGAGATTTTTCCTTTTCCAGCAGCTCCTCAAGGGTTTTAACGGCTTCGGGGTTCCTTACCTCGCCCAGGGCTTTTATGGCCGCGATACGCGAAGACTCTTCCTTGCTTTTAGCGGCAACTTTCATCAGTGGCTTGGCCGCTTGTGAATAGCGCATCCTGCCGAGAGACTGCGCGGCAACGGAACTCAGGCGGGGATTTTGGCCTTCAAGCATCTCTATCAGGGCCGGGCCTGCTTCATCGGAGCCTATAACCCCCAGGACATTGACAGCCGACAGGCGCAAACCGAGGTCAGTTTCCTTCTTTAAATATTCCACGAGCGGCTGAACGGAATTTTTATCCCTTATATAACCAAAGGCCACGATGGCCGACGACCGGACATTTCTGTTTTTGTCATTGAGTGCCTTCACCAGAGATGGAACGGCCTCCTTACTGCGCATATTGCCGAGAGCTTCCGCCGCCATGGCGCGCACGCCGAAATCAGCGTCGTTTTCAAGCGCTTCGCAGAGAATATTCACGGAAGAAGGCTGTCTCATTCTGCCTATGTCCCTGACGGCTTCACGGCGCACGGCGGGCGATGTGCTTTTCATGAGCTTAAACTGATTTTCAGCTCCTCCCTGCTGGGCAAGGGCCAGTCCGGTGCATAAAACAAGCGCGATAATTATCCTCATTGTTCCCTCCTGTTATTCTTCTCGGCGAAACTTCTCACTTCGGAGTCACTGTCATTCAGAAGACTCCTGAAAAGTCCGCGGCTCTCTTCGTCATCATAATATAGCAGCACTTTCGCCGCTGCCAGGCGAATTCCCGGATCCTTGCTTTCCAGCGCCGAAAATACGGTTTTTTTGCCGGAATAATCAGAATCTCTTGCCAGCAGAAGAGCAGCCTCGAGCGCTATGTTCATATCTTTCTCTTCCAGATAATCTTTTAAGATCGCGCCGCTTTCCTCAGGGCGTATTTTAATCATCGCCTGAAGCGCTGTTTTCCGCGCTTCCGCCGACTTATCTTTGGAGGCCATCTTCTGCAATTGTTTAAAGTATTCTTCCAGCCGCATATTTCCGGCAAACTCCGCGGCGGCGACTCTGACGATCTCGCCCTTGTGTTTCAGCAAGTCATCCACTTTCTCGGCGGCCCCGGCCATTCGCAGATTCGCGGCCGCGCGGAGAGCCTCTTTTACGACTATAAAACTGGAATCGTCCAGCATAGAAAGAACATCCCCTCCCGCGATAGAGGCGGGAAAGGCGCTCAGCACGCGGACGGCGTCGGCCCTTATGACCGCGGCGCTGTCACTCAAAGCGGTTCTCAATATATCCAGCGCTATGCTCGTCAAGGTTATTTCCTGCTGTGAGGTGGTATCTTCCGTGAGCTCATCCGTAACCACGGAGGTAGAGACATCCACCTCCATAACGGGATCAATACGGGCCTCGGCGAAAAAGCGGCTGAACTGGGTGATCCCGGATACGGCGAGCCTCCTCACGAGCAGATCATCATCCGAGGCCGCCACGCCCAGAAGATTCATGGCCGTAACGGGGGGAAGAGTGGAGTGAATAATGGAATACACCGCGCGGCGACGGACAAGGGGCGTGTCGGAAACAATGTCTTTTTGCAGATCATTCGCGAGAGACGCGTACAATGTTCCTGCAATACATACCGCAGATAAAATCAGAATTCTGTCAATTTTCATCATAATCTTTATGATATTATTTTTAAGAGACCTTTGCAAGATTAAAGCCCTCCGAAAAACGCGCCATTAACCTTGTTTTCAGCGCCCGGTTATTCCGCAGCGCAGGGTCTTTTTCCAGAAGTGGAAAAGCCTCCTCCCGCGCGGCGTTCAGGACAGCGATGTCCGACAAATCCGGAAATTTTTCTTCCAGCGCTTTATTGTAATTAAAGCTGATATCCATCATCCCGTGCTGCGCCGAGCCGAAGTACTGTCCGGCCCCGCGCAGCTCAAGATCTTTTTCCGCCAGCTCAAAACCGTCGGAGCTTTTCAGGAAGCAGGATATACGCTCAAGAGCCAGAGAGTCCGCGCCCGCAACCGTCACAAAGCAGCAGGATTTTTCTCCGCCGCGCCCTATTCTGCCGCGGAGCTGATGCAGGGTGCTCAGGCCGTACATCTGGGCATTTTCAATGAGCATAAATGTCGCGCGCGGGATATCCACACCCACCTCAATGACCGTTGTGGAGACGAGAATGTCCGCTTTCCCGGCGGCAAACTTTTCCATTGCCGCGCTCTTGGCCGCGGGCATCATGCGGCCGTGAAGGAGTGTCACCCTGTAATCCGGGAAAACCTCATCCGAAAGATATTTATACGCGGCTTTCGCGGAATAATCTTCCTGCGTTTCATTTTCCTCTATACAGGGATAAACCACAAAAGCCTGAAAACCCTTATCTATCTGTTTCCTTATCAGGCCGTAGGCCTCCTGCGAACTTCCCTGAATGGTCTCCACTTTTTTTCTTCCCGGCGGTAACACGCGTATCTCGCTCCTGTCCAGATCTCCGAACAAAGCCAGCGACAAAGCCCTCGGTATGGGGGTCGCCGTGAGAACAAGAATATCCGGCGAGCTTCCCTTGGCGGAAAGCGCGGCTTTCTGATGCACGCCGAAGCGCTGCTGCTCATCTATTATAACCAGCGACAGTTTCTTGAATTTAACATGCTCCTGGAAAAGCGCGTGCGTGCCGATAACGACATCAGCTTTTCCCGAGCTTATTTCCTCCAGAGCGAGGCGACGGTCTTCTTTTTTCATCCCGCCCGTCAGAAGAAGCGTTTTTACCACGCCGGCTCTAAACAGGGAAGAAAGAGTTTTGAAATGCTGTTCGGCCAAAGGCAGCGTGGGAGCGAGTATAGCCGTCTGATACCCGTTCTCCTTTGCGAGCACAGCCGAGGCAGCGGCCACCACGGTTTTGCCGCTGCCGACATCGCCCTGGATCAGCCTGTTCATCGGGAAAGGGGAGAGCATGTCCCTGAAAATATCGTTTATGGCTGTCTTCTGGCCGGACGTGAAATCAAAAGGAAGGGATTCCTTCCACGGCGTCAATAAGTTTTTTTTCAATTTGTATGTTAGATCTTTTCTGGTTTTTTTTATTTGAGCGCGGTTATAGGCCACGGCGCACTCAAAAATAAAAAATTCCTCAAACTTGATCCTTCTGTATGCCTCCGAGAGCGCCCGGGGCGTGTCCGGAAAATGCGAGTTCCTGAAAGCGGACGGGCGAGACGGAAGAGTGAGGCGTTTTCTTGTATCAGCTGGAATGAATTCCTCTACGGATTGAGAATATTTTTCCAGAGCGTTCCACATCCAGCGCCTGAAGCGCTTGATGCTTATGCCCTTTGTCAGCCGGTAAACCGGCACCCTGCGGAAAAACGAGAGGCTCTTCTCTCCGGCTTTGAGCACCTCGAAATCAAAATTGCTCATCGTCAAACCTTCCGCGAGAAGCTCCACTTTCCCGTAAACGGCTATCTCCTGGCCGATCTCAATAACAGCCAGTATATATTTGACCCTGTTCTGAAAAGCGAGAAGACGTATATTACCGGTGCCGGCTTTGTCTTCCAGCGTGATCTCAACAATACGCGCGCGCCGGCGCGGAGATTTTCCGCCGGTTATTTTTTTGACCGTTCCGGCGACAAAAAAACTCTCATCCGAGGGCAGGACAGCCGTTAATTCGCGCGCAGAAATATAATTCCTTCTGTCTTCCATCCTGAAAGGCAGATAAGCGAACATATCTTCTACCGAGCGTATGCCTATTTTTTCCAGCAGCAAAGCGTTTCCCGGGCCCACGCCTTTTATATATCTCACATCGGTTTTGTCCATAAAGAATCCTTCTCCAACTTATTTTTAATTTCGGTTGAATGCTTGCGTAATTTTAGAAAATTTTATAGCATTCTCCAAAGTGGAGGAATAAAAATTATGTCAAAAATATGCAGCGTGTGCGGAAAAAAAGCCATGGCGGGCAACAACCGCAGTAAGTCCAATCGCGCGACAAGGCGGACATGGGGCGTGAATCTCCAGAAAATCCGCTTTGAATATAACAACAAAACACAGTCGGGCTACGTGTGCGTTTCCTGTTTCAAAAACGTGCGCAAGGTCTAATACTTCAATCCCCGCTTCTTAACCGCCGGCGGATCTTGTATCTTGCCGAAGGCTTTCTCGCTATTTTCAGCCAGTCGCTTGACGGGTGCGCGCGTTTGGCTGTCAGGATCTCAACGCGGTCGCCGCTTTTGAGAATATAACCCATCGGCTGCATAACACCGTTAACCAGACAGCCCCTGAAATGATCTCCTATGTCGCTGTGCACGGCATACGCGAAATCTATCGCCGAGGAACCGTTGAGGAGCCTTTTCACATCGCCTTTGGGCGTGAGAACGAAGATCTCGTCATAGCTCAGCTCTGTTTTGAGGTTGTGTATGAATTCATCCCTTGAAAGCTTGTCCATCTGCCATTCGTAGAATGAATCCAGCCAGTTTTTCAGCCCCTTAGCGGCGAGAGCGGACATGTCTTTGTACCTCCAGTGCGCAGCGATGCCGTATTCGCTGGTCCTGTGCATATCGCCTGTCCTGATCTGAAACTCAATGATTTCCCCGCCGACATCGCAGGTCGTGTGTATTGACTGATACATATTTAATTTGGGGTAAGATATGTAATCCGTAAAAGATCCTTCCACCGGAACATATATTTCATGCAGCAGGGCGAGCGTTTTGTAGCAGTCCGCTTTATTCTCGTTGATAACGCGCACGGCGACAATATCCTCGAGTTCGTCTATGCCCTTGCTCTGTTTCCGCATTTTTCGGTAAATGCTCAGAGGGCTTTTCACTCTCGCCTGGATAATAACATCCGTGAGGCCGCTGGCGTGAAATTTATGCGATAACTCATGCTCCACCTTTTTTATCGTCTGGCTGGCCCGCGGATGAAGAAGGCGGAGCCTTTCCTGTATTTTTTTGTATTCGCCCTCATGCAGCACGGCGAAAGCCCTGTCCTCGAGCTCGGCCTTGACGATATTCATTCCCAGGCGGTGCGCCAGAGGCGCGTATATCTCAAGAACCCCTTTGGCGAAACCCTCTCTGCGGGAGGCCTCAAGAAATTCCGCCGTACGCATATTGTCAAGTTTATCCGCAAGCCTTATGATTATGACCCTCACGTCTTTACCCATGGCGAGTATGAGCTGTCTGAGATTTTCCGTGTCCTTGGAAAAAGAGGGCAGCTCTTTAATTTTCGTGAGGGCCGCCACAATTGAAGATATCTCAGCGCCGAACTCGGATTCGATCTCTTCCACGCTGACATCCGTGTCCTCCACAAGATCGTGCAGAAGCCCCGCTATCAGTGCCGTGTCGTCCATCCTCCACTTTCCCAATTCCAGCGCCACGCGGTAGGGATGCAATATGTACGGTGACCCATCGAGCCTCTGCTGTGGGAGGTGATGTTTTTCGGCCCAGTCAAAAGCGAGATGAACGAAATCTTTATCCTGCGCGGCGGCGAGCAGTTTTTCAAGCTCTATTTTTTTTGTCAGCATTTTATGCGCTGGAACGGGTTTGTAAATTTAGAACGGCGAATTGACCGAAAAGGAAAATGTTTCCAGATATTCGTCATGGGAAGACATCGGCGGGTACTCTTTCTGCCAGGATATATCCACATTCACTCTGTCCTGATACCAGCCTATGCCGGCAGAATACCCTGTCTTATTATTATCATTGAGATCCTCACCGAAGATCCCGCCTCTGAGAAAAATAATATCCCCTATGCTCTGTTCCAGGCCGGCGTGGTATATTTTTATATTTTTTTTGCCGTCGCCGCGGGCTTTGCCGTATTTGCGGAGCTCCATTTCGGATGACACTGTCAGGAGGCGGCTCAACTGAACCATCGCCCCCGTGCGCCTGATCACGGGCAGGTCGTGGGCATCATAGCCGCTCCAGGAGATGGATGAGGGGGAATTGAACAGCGACGCCGCGAAAGTGATGTTCGGATGAGCCCTGTAAGTGATGCCCCAGTCAATACCGTAACCGTTGGCGTCTGAAATTTTTGCCGACGAGGAAGAGGTAAAGCCCATGTATCCGGAAAAATAATTTATGTTCATTCCGAAATTCATGCCGCCGCCGACATTGTTGGAAAAAGACATGGTGAACTTGTTGACCTTGACCTCGAGGGCTGAGGACGCTGTGCCGGTTGAGATCATGTTGGAAAGCGGCTGCCACGCCACAGCCATGCCGCCGCCCCTGAAGCCCAGGAAGGTGAGCGCGCGGCCGCCGAGGATATCATATTGATCGGCCAATTCCTTTGGCGATTGCCGCACATTGAAAGAAATAAGGCTCATGTTGGTCCCGCCGTAAAGTCCGGCCGGATTAAAATACACGGCCGAGGCGTCGAGCACCGAACAAAGCCCGGCACCGCCCATGGCGGCGCTCCTCACACCGGGATTGTATCCGTCATAAGCGTTATAGGGGAACAAATCGGGCAGTTTCTCCGCCGCCGCGAAAGAGCCCAAAAATAAAATCGCCGCAAGCGTCCGTCCCGCGAAATTTTTTTTAGTCATAGGTCAGTTTATTTTATACTCTTTCAGTTTGTTCAGGTCGGGAATCTCTATCGCCCCTTTTTTGAGCACGAGCATACCGTCCCTCTTTAAGATCTGCAGCGTCCGGTTCACCACTTCTCTGGCGGAGCCCACAAGCTCGGCGAGCTCCTGCTGGGTCAGCACAAGCCGCCGGCGGCGGGTCTTCACAGAGCCTTTGGAAGAGGCCAGCATCACAAGAGCTTTGACCGTGCGCTCGGGAACGCTCTGATAAAAGAGCACCTCTATGTGCTTGTTGGTGTCCTGCAGCCGCTGGCAGAGACTCGCCAGCACCGACATGGCAATGGAGGAATTATCTTTCAGCAGCTTCTTAAAATTAACGGCGTCAAGTTTTAAAAGCGTCAGCGGTCCAATAGCTTTTACGGAAGCGGATCGCGGCAAATTGGTTATGATCGCCATTTCCCCGAAGAGCTCGCCTTCGTTGACGATAGACAGCGATTTTATTTTCCCGTCGTCGGATGTTTTGTACACCATCGCGCGGCCTTTCACCACAAAATAGATATGATGGCCGGGCTCATCTTCCTTAATTACGACAGCCCTGTTCTTGAATTGTACGAATTTTCCGAAGTCAAGAATGCTTTCCAAATCTGACGGCGCAATGCCCCTGAACGCCTCGATCTTCTGCAATATCTGTATTTTTTTATTCATTAATGGGTTAACCCGCCTTTTGCGGCAAACAAAGCAGCCGCCAGCTTTTTCTATTTTACCAAAATAAGATTTTTAGTCAACCGCAGAAGGGCCGGCTCCAGGGAGGGACAGCGGCGCCATACAAAACCGCTGCCCGGAAGGGATGTTAATTTTCGCTCATTTTTATGTTATCATTGTTTCATGTTCTCAATAAAATTAAAAGATATCGACTTTGATAAGACTTTTAAATCTGGCCTTTTTTATTTCTTTTACGGACGCAAGCCGGAACGCAGGATCCTCGCGGGGGGAAAAATCCTCACCCTGGGCTTTGCGCAGAAAAACAGCATCTTATCCGTGAGCGCTGACTGTTCTTTGGGCGACAAAGAGAAAAAAATAATAAAAAAGCGCCTGCGCTATTGCTTCGGCGCGGATGAGGACTTGACTGAATTCAAGACTCTCTGCTCACGCGACAGGGTTTTGAAAAATTTTCTGCCGCGCATAAAAGGCACAAGGATAATTTCGGCTTATTCCGATTTCGAGGCCCTGGTCGGGGCCGTTGTCTCGCAGAATAATTCCTATACGCATTACCGCGATCAAATGCTCAGGCTCTATGAAAAACTGAATTTCAAACAGGAGAGCTATCTCGGGAACCTGGACGGATTCCGGCTGGGCTACAAAAGCGCGTATCTTAAAAACCTCGCTGCCGGGTATGGGAAAACTCCTCTCGGCAAAATAAAAGGGATAGGGCCGTATTCCCTGAATCTTTTTGAAATATTCCAGAAAAGAAATTACGGCGCTTTTTACATAGACTGCCTAACCGAAAAAATAATGAGAGAAAACTACCGCATAAACTCGGATCTTGATAAAGCCTCAAAAAAACTCTGGGGAAAATGGCGGGGCCTGGCGCTGGCCTATCTTCAGCGTTTTTTTGAGCGGAAGCCCCAAAACACTTGAATTCTGTCCAAGAGAACAACTCCTGAAAACGGCCGGCCCTCGTTTCAGATCAACCATGTTATCGAGCATCAATGTTTCATGCAGTATGCGGTGCTATATTATTATTGTTATTTGAGCCGGTAAATGTTAACATCATCTGCAATGCATATGCAATTAAACAATAAATTTGTCCATTTATGCTGTTTTACTATTTTATTTTCCGCTAACCTTCTATCTGCTGTTGACAAAGATATTATTGCGCACTGGAATTTCGACGAGGGACAAGGCAGTTTATTACACGACATCAGCGGCAACGGCAACGACGGGACGATATACGGCGCAAGCTGGACGGAAGGCAAATACGGGCAAGCGCTGAGTTTTGACGGGGTGAATGATTATGTTAATTGCGGCAACAGTGCGAGTGTGAATATGCATCCGCCGCTTAGTATAGAAGCCTGGGTTTTTCCGTATGATACAGCATCGGAGTGCCGTATGATAGTTTCAAAGGGAGATAAGGCTTTCCGCAATTATAGATTGGACTTGTATAATGGACGAGTGCGTTTTATTGTTGAGGGCTTTGACCCGCATATTATAGAGAGTAATGCGATTTTAGAGCCTGATAAATGGCAGCATATCGTGGCGGTGCATGACGGGACAAGTTCCAGAATTTATATAAACTCTCTCCTGGATATTTCTGTTGATGTGAGCGGTGGAAGTACTGTAAATAGCCCATCTCCTCTTACAATAGGAATTGAACCTGCGTATAGAAATTATCCCTATTATTGGAAAGGCCTCCTTGACGAGGTCACGATACACAAACGCGCGTTGACGGCGAATGAAATTAGGGAAAGTTATAATTTATTCAAAGAAAAATCAAAGAATAAAAAAGCGCCGGATGCAGAATCAAAAGGTAATACCGCGCAGGTAAAAATTGCTGATAATAATGGGAACGGAGAAATCAATTCATTTATCAAATCATCCAGCAAAATTCCCGCTCCTGTGAGTAGTCATTCCAGTGTGGTTAATAATGGCTATCTTTATATCACTGGAGGAAGCAATAGCAGTGACACCGTGTATTATGCAAAGATAAACCCCGACGGCAGCTTAGGGAGTTTTGCAACTTCTCCCAACAAAATTCCTGTTTCTTTGTATGCTCATTCCAGCGTAGTTTGTAATGGCTATCTCTACATCACGGGGGGATGGAATGTCAGCAGTGCTCAGCAGAACACAGTATATTATGCGAAAATAAATTCAGACGGAAGCATTGGAAGTTTTACAACTTCTCCTAACAAAATTCCCGCTTCTTTGTATGCTCATTCCAGTGTGGTTAATAATGGTTATTTGTACATCACAGGGGGATCCAGCCGCCGCGGTCAGCAGAACACAGTATATTATGCGAAAATAAATTCAGACGGAAGCATCGGAAGTTTTACAACTTCAACCAATAATATTCCCACTAATTTGACTCTTCATTCCAGTGTGGTTAATAATGGCTATCTCTACATTACAGGGGGAAATACCGGTAGCAGTAATCAGAACACGTTATATTACGCGAAAATAAATTCTGACGGCTCTATAGAAAGTTTTACCACTTCAACCAACAAAATTCCCGCTTCTTTGTATGGTCATGTCAGCGTGGTTTATAATGGTTATCTTTATATCACCGGAGGGAGCGTAGCTACCGGTACTTTGAACACAGTATATTACGCAAAAATAAACTCAGACGGAAGCATTGGAAATTTTACAACTTCACCCAACAAAATTCTCGTTTCTTTGCTTGGTCATTCCAGTGTGGTTAATAATGGTTATCTCTATATCACAGGGGGAAATAGCGGTGGCGGTCATCTTGACACAGTATATTACACTTCTTTTTGTGGAGGAGACAAATTAGCCAAAAGTGAATCAAAATATAACCAGCCGCAAGATGCCAAACCGGAAGGTCTTGTCGCGCGCTGGAATTTCGACGAGGGTTCGGGGAATATATTGAACGATAAAAGCGGGAAAGGAAATGACGGAACGATATACGGAGCGAGTTGGGATGAAGGCAAATACGGTCAAGCGCTGAATTTTGATGGTAGTAATGATTATGTTGATTGTGGAAGTGAGCCGGATTTATTGCCGACAAATAGTGTAACCTATTCTTTGTGGGTTAATCCGGCGGTAATGGATGTTAATAGAGGAATTGTTGTTTCAGATACAAAATATAATGGTGGTTTTAATTTGTTCACCATCTGGAACACTCACACATATAGAATCTATGCTAATATCAATGGTGTTTTAAAACTTTACGGTGGACCGCCTGTAAACGTAGGACAATGGACTTATCTTGTTGCTACTTATGATGGTTCAACTATAAGGTTGTACGTTAATGGAATTGAGTATGGCAGTGGGCTTTCTGCGCCAGGCACTATTATTGGGAGTACAAAGATACGTATTGCAGGAACCACCACAGGAACAGTATCTAATTGGAAAGGTCTCATCGACGAAACAGTAATCTACAATAGGGCATTAACAGCCACTGAAATACGGCAGCTCTACACCAGCACAGCAAACTCCGCCATGACCAAGAGTGAAGTAAAACCTGCCGCTCCGGTAAAACAACGCCCAACCAAAACGGTCAAAAGAACTAACCCCGACGGCAAAAGGCTTCCTTTTTTGTGGGTGAGTTTGCCTTTATTGATTTTTGCGATGTCTGCAGCATACAAATGGATGAAAATCAAAAAAAGTGCCGTTCCGGCAGACAAGAAAAAACTTAGCTCCGCCCTGTTGGGCTGGTTCGGCGCAGGCCTGATATTTGTATGGATAATGGCGAGCTTCCGCTTTATTTTTTATGGCGGTCGGTTTCCCATAATAGAATTGATAACACATAACCCGCTTTTAAGGCTGTTCCCGCTGTTCCGGCACATTATAGTTATTCACACCTCACAGGGAAGTTTATCAAACAGCATAAGTTATTTTATTGCGAGAGGTATAGTGCTGCTAATGCCTTTCGTTATCATAGGCGGGATATTACTGAATGCCCTATGGCTGATAAGAACCTCGAGAAAAGCGGCAAAACGCTATTGGATGAAAAATGCCGCGGGAATAGCGATTTTTACGATTATAGGATTACTGTATTTCCCCCATCATGGTTATTTTAATCGCAGCTTACGCTTATTGGAGCGATACTACCTGCGAACGCCCGCGGCACATCAGGAACTTTCCGTTAAACACAAGACTGATACCACAAGAAGCAAAGAGCAAAATCAGGAGATCGCTCTTAGCAACGAATTTATAACAGCTCTTAGCAAATACGAAAAAGGTAAATACAAAAGCGCTCTGCGGGGTTTCAAAAAAATGCTCGATAAAGCACCGGATAACAAGAAAACGATTATAAAAAATAATATAGCGGCGGCGTATATCAAGCTCGGCAAATACGCGACCGCGGAACAATACTTAAAAGAACTGCAACAAGACTCTTATACTTCCGTGCACATCTCTCTGAATAGAGCATACCTTTATTTTAAGATGGGTGAGCTTGAGCGTTCCTATGAAGAGGCATTGCCTGCCATGACCCACCCGGGAACGATGCGGGCTGGCGATATGAAGGAAATGCGTAACTGGTTTCAAAGTTTGAGCGGGAACGATTTGGCCGTTAGCCGGAGCGATTTAGCCGCCAAACTCATTCTTACCCTCGCAAAAAATCTTTTTGTGGATAGAAAGAGCAGCCGCGTGACATATACACCTGAGAACTCTTCGACAGCCATGTATTCCCTGCACCGATCAGAGGGCAATAATATCAACAGATTAAAGGGGATAAATATCTCAGATGCGGGTTTTGCTTTTGTGGACGCGGATAACGATAACAAAAACGATCTCGTTTATGCGGCCGAAGACGGATTGAAAATCATATACGGCCGTACCCTACACAACCGCGGGGACTTCCATTTTGATGACGCCAACAGCGTAAAAATCGTCCCCGAACAAAATGATACGGCGAAAATAGGCGCTTTGTGCGCGGGAGATTTCAACGGCGACGGCATTGAAGATATATTTTTCACAATTGTTTACGATGATAAAGCTCAGGCGGACAAATTGTGCGGCATATACGGCGGTACCAGGATAACGGGAGACTGGTCTTTCAACGCCACCTATCCCGATGTCTACCTCACAAGCTCGGAGAAAACAGGCTTGTCGGGCAGTAAACTGCAGAGCGGTGATTTTAACGGCGACGGGATAGATGATATTGCCGTTACTGGCGGAGGGCTGTGTGTTTATTACGGCGGCGCTATACCTTCAGCCGGTGATATTTTAAATCAGTCTTCCGTAAACCTGAAATTTAAAACAGAAGACGAACTGGGCTGTTTGGCCGATTTGGATGGCACCGTGCAAAGCGATTATGTGAGCGTAAAGGCGGGCGAAGCTTTATATATAAACGGCAAAAAAATTAAATCAGACAGCATACGCAGAGCGGTCAAAATAGAAAGGATAACGGCGCTGGACTTAGACGGCGATCGAATTGATGAGATAGCCCTATTTATTTCGGGTGAAAAAATTGATAACATAGGGTGCGTAAAAAGAGGAGCGCTGTATATCTTGAAATTAAACCGGCAAAAGCCCAATAGTTTTGAGGAATATGTTTACGCTTTAGGCGGCGCAAATGAGCTGAAGAATGTGTTCATCGCTCCGGCTTCCGATGCTTGCGCGGAAAGTTTGTATGTTCTTTATGGAACAGGCGTTTTTAATCTGCAGGGAGAGCGGGATTATTTTGTGAAAAACAAAAACAGGCTGGCCTATGCTAAAGATTATTTACTGGTAAAACCGTCGAAAGAGTGCCCGTTTGATGATAAATATCCTTTAATATTTGGTGAATATCCGCTGAAGTTTAGATAACATTTAGGAGGATCCGAGATGAAAAAAATTTTATTAGCCTGTTTACTGGTATTGTGTTCATGTTCAGTGGCCAGAATAGCAGAAACGGAACCCAATGACGATTTTAACCATGCCACCGAAATTAAAGCGAAGCAAAAAACCGAAATCATCGGATTCCTGAAAGACAAAAATGATGTGGATATTTATAAAGTCACGATTCCCAAAACTTCCAAGGACGAAGAAAATACTGAAAAGAATTTGTCAATCACTCTGGCTCCCGCTACGGGCATAGATATGGGATTCATGGTGTTTAACGCAAAATATGATTTTATAAAAGGGATTAACGATTCGCCGGCGGGAGAAAAAGAAAATCTAATGAATCTGGGGGTAAAAGAAGGCGATATTTATTTTTTGCGGTTCCAGGGTCTTTTCAGCGCCAGCGCCGTCATCAAATCAACGAGTGGCTATACGGTGATATTGGAAATCCAAGACAAAGCGAATATCGAACGGGAACCGAACGATAAAAAGGTAAAAGCCGCGAGTCTGAAGTTAAATATGGAAATAACCGGATTTTTTAATCCTCAAAAAATATGGAATATTGGCGGCAACTACAGTGATGAAGAAGACTGGTATCGCATTGAGGTCGCGAAAGGCGATTCTATATTGGATTTTGATATTTCGGGCGTACCGTTTGTAGACAGTGCGATGAGCGTATATGACGAAAATGATTATAAGCTGGTTGAAATAGACAATTACGGCGATGGGCAGGGCGAAAGTTATCATTATCTCGGCGTGAAAGGCCCCGCTTACTATACCCTGCTGATAAAAGCTAAAAATAATTCAGGCAGTTTCACCGTGCCATATACATTGCGGACTAATTTCAGGTCCTATGCCGGTAATAGCGAAAGGGAGCCTAATGACAACAGAAGTATAGCGTCTGAAATCTCGACAAAAGTCATCGGCGATCCGGGCAATCTGATTTCGGGATATATAAATCCGGCGGGGGATCAGGATTGGTATAAGATACGGCTAACGGGTCGTAAGCATATCATGCATGTTAAAACCGAAAGCGCGGAAAATTTAGATATTGTAATGAAAATATGTGACGAGATGGGAGATGTCCTGAAAACCATAAACAATATGGGTAAGGAAGCAACTGAAACGATTAGCAATATGGGTATTATCCCGGATAAAACTTATTATCTGGTGATCGCAGATGATTCCGGCAAGAATTCAAATGCAAGAGATCCCTATAAAACCACTATCACGTTCAATCCGTATGACAAGGGAAAGGAATTTGAACCCAATAATAAGGAAGCAGACGCCGAATTATTGGAGGTGGGCAGTAAAATCGCGGGTTATCTTGCCCCAAGAGAGGACGTCGACTGCTTCAAGCTGAATGTTTATTCAGAGGTTTCACTTAAATGCTCGGTAACAGGCGTTCCCGGAATCAGAATTGTAATGGAAATGCTTTATCCCGATGGCCAATCCAAAATTTTGACTTCGGAAAATCCGGGCAAGATGCTTGAGGGAGTATTTAAACTTCCTGCAGGGGAAGACTGCATTCTAAAACTCAGGGGAGCGGATTCACGAGAGAGCAATGTGAGAGATGAGTATGTATTAACGGTTTCACAGAATTGAAATAGGAGGCGCTATTATGCTAAAAAAATTAACTTTACTTTCGATGTCAGTGTTTTTGTTCGCCTGCGCGAGCGTGCCGCCGCAAAAGGATTTTGAGGAGAAAAAAAATACAGACAGCAGTAATTTCAAGTTTGTAAGTTATGACAACGAGATCGTATCGGCGGAGACCGATACTCAGAATTATTACAAAATATTTATAGATAAAAAATACAGCGGCTCCACTAATGTGGCATTACGTTCTCAGAAAAAAAAATTTGAGGCCAAGCTGATAGAGGACCGGCATTTGTTAAGGGTGGAAAGATATATTTATCATGAATCTTTGAAAACATGGAGTATGGACGAAGCGCTGCGCCAGCCGGATTATCTGTATTTTGATATACAGAAAAAAAGGCGCACCGTGGTAACTCTCGAATATAGCAAAGACGGGGCGGCAAAAAAATTTGTAGTTACGTATGAACCTATAGAGTAACTGCGAATTTTCAGCCAGAACACATAAACGCGTGCCAGATTTTGCCAGCCCCTAATCGTTTACAATAGGTTCAAAAAGTATTAAAATCAAAGCTATGAAAAAAACAATTTACGTGTTTTTGATCCTTGCCGCCGCGGGAATCGCCGTAAGCGCCGCCTTCGGATCATGCCGCCGCCGGCAGTCGGGATCGATCGCCTCTGACACCGTCTGGAAAGGCAGGGTGAAACTCACCGGGGATGTTGTTGTGGAGAGAAGAGCAGCGCTGACAGTGGAGGCGGGAACCATTATTTATTACGCCGGCAAAGCCGATAAGCAGGTGCGTTATATACGCGAAGAGGCAGCGGGCCCCTTCAACATTCTCCAGAACGACAAAATAGAGATACTTGTAGAGGGCAAACTCAATATCCGCGGCACGGCCGCAAAACCGGTGAGGTTCATAGGCTCGCCCTCCTTCGGCGGCATCGTGCTCCTCGGAAATAACCCCTCGGAGATCTCTCACGCGGAATTCACAGGCGGAGATGTGCCTGTGCGGGTTTACGGAGAAAACAAGCCCGCCATAACCGGCAGCTCCTTCCGCGACGCGGAACTCGCCGCCATAGGATACTGGGATCTCGCGGGCGGGAAAATAACAGACTGCGTTTTTGAGAACTGCCGGCACGCCATAGGCGTGGCGGATTTCGCCGCGCCTGAAATATCCAGCTCATCGGTGCTTTTCTCCAAAATGGCGGGCATATTCTGCGAGGGGAATTCCGCGCCTGTTATCACGGGCTGCAGAATTGAGGGCAACAACGCCGGCATAGCCGCGGGCGGCATTTCCAGAGCGAAGATACTGTCATGTTCCATTCTCGGCAACGGCGCCGGAATATCCGCCTGGTCAAAAGCCTCTATTGTAATCGACGGCAGCAGGATCATGAAAAATGTCAGCGGCGTTTTTTTTCAGGATGAGGGTGCGGGCACGATAAAAAACAGCGCGCTGAGATCCAACGGGGCCGCCGTTTCGGCCGCCGGCTCCTCGCGGAGCGTCATACACGATAATGTCTTTACAGGCAACGATACTGCGGTCATCCTGCGTGACAGCGCCTCCGGCACCATCAGCAACAACACAATAAGCGGTAAAGAGGGAATACGCCTTTCAGAGCTTTCCCGCGGCCGCATAACATCCAACAGCTTCAGCGCTTGCGATACCGCCATTAAACTTATGAACCGCAGCAGCGCGGTTTTACAGTCCAACAGCATGTCTTCTGTTAAAAATACCCTTGTTGACGAACGCGTGAAATGAAAATAGCGATTTTTGCCAACACGGGCAGAGAAAAAGTCAGAAAAAATCTCATCGATCTGAGGAAAATTCTGAAAAAGTCGGGGATAAGCGTATCACGCTCGGAATTTGACACAGCTTTTGTGCTCGGCGGCGACGGCTGGCTTTTAAAAACTCTTCGCGAAGTCCGCTCAAAAAGAGTGTCTGTCTATTTTTTCCCCATGGGAGAAAACACTCACACGGGCGGGTTCAGGATCGGCGACACGCCCGGAATAATAACAAACACGCTGAAAACACTAAAATACCGTCCTCCTTATCTTCAAAGCTCAATGATAGCTTTCAACGACATCGTTATTAAAACGGGCAAAGTGGCCCGCACCATGAAATATAGGGTAACTGCCGGTAAAAAAAGCATAAGCTCCGAGGGTGACGGGGTCATTGTAGCCACGCCAATAGGTTCAACTGCCTACAACAAGGCAGCCGGAGGAAAGGCGCTCGCCCTGGAATCAAAAAAAACGGCCATAACACCCCTTTTGCCCTTTCGCGGCGATGGAAAAGGAATCATTATCGGACAAAACCATACCATAACCGTGGAGATACTGAACAAACAGGGAGATGTGTGGGAAATAGCCGACGGCTGTCTGATCAAACCCGCTTTACCGCTGACAAAAATAAGCCGCAAAACAGCCATGTGCCGAATAATATTTCCCGAAACAGCAAAAACAGGAGGCAAAAGATGATAACAAGGGCCAATGTCCAGGATGCAAAGCAGGTTTATGAGATAATCAGAAAAAACGCAGCAAAAAGCGTTGTGCTGCCGAGGTCGCTCGTTGACATCTATGAGCGCATCAGGGAATTTTTCGTTTACCGCGTAAAGGGCAAAATAGTCGGCATTGTCGCGCTGCACATCGTCTGGGAGGATATGGCCGAGGTCCGCTCCCTTGTTGTTGACGCCCGCCACAGAAAAAAAGGCATAGGCCGGAAACTGGTTCAGAAAACCCTTGAAGATGCCGGCAACCTCAACATACCCAATGTTTTCGCTCTTACCAGAGAGGCGGCCTTTTTTAAACGCCTCGGCTTTAAACGGGTGGCGAAAAACAAACTGCCTCAGAAAGTGTGGAAGGACTGCATAAACTGCCCGCTGTTCCCGGACTGCGACGAAGTGCCGGTCATATTCCGACTGAACAAAAACGCGCTGCAAAAATAAGCGGGCGAGCGAGCGCGGAACCGCTGAAGGATCCGGCGCGACGGGGCTCAGCTTCAGGAAAAAATAGATCTTCTTTTACAACAGAGTAACGCCGGTTCCGGGAACAGAAACCGCTTACTTCCCTCTGCCGTAGAGGCTTATTTTTACCGGTCGGCTCGGGCGCTGACTATTTTTACAGTGTAATGGTCATAGCGCGGGTCTTCACTGGCGCCATAGAAACTGATTTTAAAATTCCTTTCCTCACCCGCCGGAACCGCGCCGCTGATGTAGTCTGATTTTGTATCTACGAATGTATTCTGTTTATCAAAATATTCGGCTTCCACTTTCACCGATCGCCATGTTTCGGAACCTGTATTTTTTATCTGGCCCAGAATATCAATATTCCTTTTTCCTTTACTC
>VMTH01000152.1 GCA_013791745.1 Candidatus Omnitrophota bacterium | reverse complement strand
GCCGACGATCAGTTGGACGAGGATGATTATGCTTATTTTGAAAAAAATGTTTTTGCGCAGAAAGACACTCTCATAAAAGGCGCGGATGTCTATGTGGTGCACGACCCGCAGCCGCTGCCGCTCGTTAAATTCAGGAAAGAGTTCGGCGGCAAATGGATATGGAGATGCCATATAGACCTTTCCACCTCAACCGATGCCACATGGAAGAGCCTTGAGAAATATGTGTCCATGTTTGACGCGGCTATTTTCCACTGCCCGGGCTACGCCAAAGAGCTTAAGATCAGGCAGTTTATTTTTCCGCCGACCATAGACCCTCTCGCCGCTAAAAATGTTGATATGAGCCTGGACAGGATCGATGGGGTGAGAAAAAAATACGGCATCGCTGATGACAGGAAAATAATTGTTCAGATAGGGCGTTTTGACCGCCTGAAAGATCCTTTCGGGGCGATAGAGGCCTACAGGATCGTCAACAAAATGTATCCTTCGGTTCTTGTTCTCGCCGGTTCATACGCGGATGATGACCCCGAGGGCGAAGAGATATATAAGGAAGTGCTGGACGCGGCCGGCGGGGATGAGGATATCAAGGTGCTGAACATTCCCGTCACCGACGAGAGCCCTTTTGATATAAACGCTTTTCAGCGCATGGCCGATGTCTGCCTGCAGATGTCTTCCAGGGAGGGCTTCGGCCTGACGGTTGCGGAGGCCTTATGGAAGGGGACGCCTGTCGTGGCGAGGGATTCTTCGGGCATAGCGCTCCAGATCCTGCACGGGATAAACGGATTCCTCGTTAAGACAGCGCCCGGCGCGGCTTACAGGATAAGCCAGATCTTTGCGAGCGGCGAAATGAGGGAAAAATTTGCGGAAGCCGCCACGGCTTATGTCTATACTCATTTTCTTCTTCCGAAGCACCTTAAAAACTGGATATGCTGTCTGAACGCGGCTCTCATGAACAAGGCAAAAGGCATCATAGAAATATAGTCAATCGCCGTGCCGCATCAATCGCCGGGCCGCTTGACATTTTCCTGTTTCCAGATTACAATGTATTTGTAGCGAATACTAATAAATACGGGAGGAAATATGCAGGTTTTTACAGTACGGCTGCCGGAAGAAATTGAAAAGAAAGTCAGAGTGATGGCGAAAATAGGGCATCGGACTCTTTCTGAGCAAATAAAAAAATATCTCTGTGACGGGATTCTCTGTGAAGAAAACGATGAACTGCCTCTCTCTTTCATAAAAGAAACGCTCGAAGCAAAAGCGGAATTAGAGGCAGGGCTTGGAAAGGAATATAAATTTGGCATTCTTAAATGAAACAGCCTGTTGCCTCCAATCATTTCCGTAAATTTAAAAAACGGTCACCCAGACATATACAATTAGAAATCGATCGTCAGGTTGTAACTGTTTTAAAAAATCCCGACATAGGAGAATTAAAGAAAGGCGCTTTAAAAGGTATCAGGGTTCTTAAATTCAAATATAAAACGCAGCAATATCTTCTTTCCTATAAAGAGCAGGATAAGACGCTTTATCTTTACACCATCGGGAGTCATGAAAATTACTACAGGAAATTAAAACAGTTTCTTCATTGAGTAAACCAACTTGCCGATAGGGTCAATGGGGACAGTTCCTAATTGATATGGATTATTCATACTCTGGTAGTCGCAACTGAAAGTGCGCCGGGGCGTGAGCGACAGCTTTGCCTCTCGGCAGAGTTCTGCTCTGCGGCTACTTGACAAAACAAATGTCTTTTTGTAATTTAGCACCTGCAATGAGTGGGTGCTAAACCGTAACCGGTTAGCTGGATTTAAGGACGGGGGGTTCCCCGTGAGAAATAAGAACAGGAGGAGAGTTTATGAATCTTGAGATGCTTGGAGACAGGGTTTTGATTGAGCAGGAGAAGGGTGAGGAGAAGACCAAAAGCGGTATCATCATCCCCGACACGGCGAAAGAGAAACCGCAGAAAGGCACGGTTGTGTCCGTGGGGCCGGGGAAAAGAGACGATTCGGGAAAACTTATTCCCATGGAACTGAAGGCTGGCGACAAGGTGCTTTATGGAAAATACGCCGGAACGGAAGTTAAGCTTGACGGAAAAGATTACGTTTACATGGACCAGGGTGACGTTATCGCGAAAGTAAAAGAAAAAGTGAAATAAGGGGGAAAATAAAATGGCTAAACAATTAAGATTTGATCATGAAGCTTTCGCATCGCTTCAGAAAGGCATTGAGCAGTTAGCTTCTGCCGTGAAGATGACGCTGGGGCCGAAAGGGCGATACGTCGTTCTTGACAAAAAATTCGGTTCGCCGACGATAACTAACGACGGCGTGACCGTGGCTAAGGAAATAGAGCTCAATGATCCTTTTGAAAATATGGGCGCGCAACTTGTAAGGGAAGTGTCTTCCAAAACAAATGATGTCGCCGGAGACGGCACGACAACGGCTGTTGTTCTTGCGGAGGCCATATTTAAGGAAGGCCTGAGAAACATCACCGCCGGAGCCAACCCGCTGCATCTTAAAAAGGGAATGGACAACGCGGTGGCGGTTGCCGTGGAAGAAATTAAAAAAATGGCGCGGAAGGTGACGACCAAGGAAGAAATATCCCAGATAGCCACCATCTCGGCCAACTCAAAGGAGATCGGCGACATGATAGCCGACGCCATTGACAAAGTGGGGAAAGACGGTGTTATTACAGTTGACGAGGGAAAAACATCATCCACCGAGCTTGAGACGGTGCAGGGAATGCAGTTTGACCGCGGCAACATATCGCCTT
>VMTH01000151.1 GCA_013791745.1 Candidatus Omnitrophota bacterium | reverse complement strand
GTTCATTCAATTCTTTTTTTATGCCGGAAATGGCTCTTTTTAACCGGGCCTTGCTTGTGACAAAAAATTTTACGGGAAACACCCGCAGTTTTTCCATATCCCTCACCGCCTTGTAGCTGAGAGGGTCGAATTCATAAATTCTGCTCACGCTTTCGCCCTTCCACATTATCCTGAAAGGGTTGGAGCTGGCGGGTGAAAAAATATCCATCGTGCCGCCTTTAAGGCGGAAAGACCCGACGCTGAAATCAATATCATTTCTGCTGTACTGTATGAGCGAGAGCGCTTTCGCGACCGCCGATGGGGAAATCTTCTGGTTCGCGGAAATTTCAAAGGCCATCTCCGACCAGTCTTCCGGCGAACCCAGGCCGTAAATACAGGATACGGTCGCTATCACGATAACATCCTGTCTTGACGAAAGGGCCGCCACCGCCTGAAGCCGCAGCTTGTCTATCTGCTCGTTTATTGAAGCGTCCTTGTCTATATAGGTGTCTGACGACGGTATGTAGGCCTCCGGCTGGTAATAATCGTAATAAGAAACAAAGTAGCAGACGGCGTTGTGAGGAAAAAAACTTTTGAACTCGGTGTATAGCTGTGCGGCAAGAGTTTTGTTGTGAGATATTATGAGTGCCGGGCGACCCCATTGTTCTATCACCCTGGCAAGCGTAAAAGTTTTTCCTGAACCCGTCACGCCCATAAGAGCGAGCGGATGATCTTTTTGAGAAAGACCTTTGAAAAGTTTTTCCGAAGCCTTCTTCTGGACGGGAGAGAGCGGCCACGGCGAAACTAATTTAAACATATAACGGGGTCAGGTCCGCCCCAGCATCACAGCTTAAAATTACTGCCCCGAAGCGCTTTTAAGTCGGTGTGGGATGTGTGATCCAGCGTCACCGGCATAAGTGTGACATAATTATTTTCCAGCGCCTCAATATCCGTGCCCTTTATCATAAAACCGCTGAGCTTCTCCCCCGCCAGCCAGTAGTAGTTGTCGCCTCTCGGGTCTATCCTTTTAATAGCGGCCCTGTCATATATCCGCCGGCCCTGACTGACGATTTTAACGCCCTTGATTTTACCGGGCGCAACATCCGGGATGTTTATGTTGAAAAACGCGCCCCGCGACAATCTTGTTTTTACAAGCTGCGGGAAAATTTTCCGCAGCACTTCCGTGGCCGCGGCGAAATCACGCCTTTTTTTAACAACGAGAGACACCCCCGCGGCTTTCACGCCCATAAAAGCCGCCTCGCGCGCGGCCGCGACCGTGCCGGAATAA
The DNA here is from genome assembly GCA_013791745.1 of Candidatus Omnitrophota bacterium. Taxonomy (NCBI): domain Bacteria; kingdom Pseudomonadati; phylum Candidatus Omnitrophota; species Candidatus Omnitrophota bacterium. The sequence goes on along the minus strand of VMTH01000151.1, from coordinate 12,870 downwards.
TTGAGGTCATCGCCCATGTTGGGTCCGGCGTTGATACCGGAAATCACGAAATCGACATCGTCCTTGAACACCCTCAATATCCCCAGCCTCACGCAGTCAACAGGCGTGCCGTCGGAAACATAGACATCTTTCCTGATCTTCCTCAGACGCAGAGCCTTGTGCAAAGATATGGAATGAGAACAGGCGCTCCTCATCCTGTCCGGCAGCACCGCTGCCACATGTCCGAATTCCGAAAGAGCGTCTATGAGAGGCAGCGAACCTTCGGAAAGGATCCCGTCGTCGTTTGTGACCAGTATATTCAATTTTTTTGCCACGCTTTTTTTCATATTCAATCTCCTCTTTTGATCATACTCTTCCCCCGTAAAAGGGGAACCTCTTAATTACTCCCCAATTTTTTCATCGCGCGCCGGGCAAGCCTGCCCTGCGGCCACTTTTCCACATATTTTTCGTAATACTCCACGGCTTTTTCCCTGTCAGCAAATTTCTGATCCAACAGCTCCGCGGCCATATAAGTGGCATCGGGACTTCTTTTGTGGGGTGGAGAGGCGCTCGCGACCAGCTTGAATTCCACAAAAGCCTTCTTCCATTGTCCCAGAGAAAGATAGACATAACCCAGCGCGAATCTCGCCTCGTATTTTTCTTCCTTACTGTGCTTTCCTTTGATAAAATCGTTCAAAAGAGCTTCGCTCTCAAGGTATTTTTTTTCTTTTATCCTCTGTTTTATGATGTCCATGCCTATTTTTTCCGGGACGGCGGGGTTTTGGCCAGGCCTGCTTCCTTCTCTTTGGGCGGCCTGGAAGATGTGTGTCTTTTAAGGGCGACCCCGGCGGCTATAATGATGAGCGCCAGCGTAAAAAAAAAAATGTTTTTTCCGCATAAGCGTATTTTTTATGCCGCTGAGAATCCCCCATGCCTTCATTTTATTTTTAACCGTTCCCGGATCTCGGCGTTTTTGGGCGCTATTTTCGCGGCCGCGCGCCAGTAAGTCTTCGCCTGCTCCTGAAAACCCATTCTCCTGTACGCGTCGCCCAGATACATCAGGGCTTCGGCGTTTTTAGGCTCAAACTTTGAAAGGACTTTCCAGTAAAGTATCTCATTTTTCACGACGGGCTGCTTATTGTTTTTTATCTTCTTCGCCTCGTCATAGGCCTTTTTCTGAGCGCCCTGGCGCCAATAAGCTTTCAGATTGAGTATCCTGTAATGGTCCGCGTTGACCTTGTCTCCCAGGCTTTCTATAACATGATTATTCATCTCTATCAGCTTATCAAACTCCCCCTGCCTGTAATAAAAATCCGCCAGCCTGTCCCGCGCGCGGATCGTCCATTGAGGATCAGTGGCCAGATTCACGGCGTGAAGAAAAAGTTTTCTCGCCCGTTCAGGCGAGCCGCTCTCAAGAAAATAATATTCCCCCACTCTGCAGGCTATTTCACTGCCTCTTTTCCGGGGGAACTCCTTAAGATACCAGTCGGCCGTTTCTATCATCTTTTTTTTATCCTTGGCCGCGTGTATCTCAAAAACCCTGTAAAGAGAAAGTTCCGCCCAGCCGGAAGACGGGCATTTTTTCACTATTTTTTTGTACATCTTTACCGCGGCTTTCATATCACCGGATTTTTCAAAGTCAAGCGCCTTGCGCGTCATCTCTATGGCCGCGCTGTCCTGTTTGGCAGGCGGGATAGATGTCATTTTCTTAAAAGTAAAAACGGCGCCGGCGACGAGCAGAAGGCCTATGACAACTCCAAGGATATATGATTTCATTTGTTTTCTCTCCTCATAATATTCAGGACGCCCACTTTTTCCCTAAGGCTCGACGCCGAGATCTCCTATTTCTTCTATAAGTACGCCCACCGTCGTACCGTCCGGGAGCGTCATCTGCAACAAGACATTATCACCACCGGCAAGTTTATTATCACCCCATGTATATCCGCCGCCGCCGGAATATGCGCCGTGCATTATCTCATAAACGGCCTGGTCAATGCAGGATTTGCCTATTTCCTCGGCGGAACCGTGCTGTTCCTTCTGCACCGCCTGACGGCTCTGGGCGCGCGACCACATAACAAGAGCATAACCTATTCCCGCCATAAAAGTAATGGTTATCACCGCCAGCACGATGGACTGCCCCGCCCGCGCGTCTTTTGCGAAGAGCCGTCCTGTTAATCTTTTCAGCATCTTATTTCCTCGGATACACCGTCTTTCTTATGGTGAATGTCGTGGGGTCTCCGTATTTATCACCCCTGACCTTCGCACCCATCTGCAGTCTAATGGTGATGGGGGAGTTGGTTCCCTCCGACGGCAATTCAATCCTAAATTCAAGTTGCCGCAAATTCTCGGCAAGGGCGTTGTAAAAGCGCGTGGTTATTCCCGCGTCAGGGCTGCCCGCCACATACTCAACGCTGTAGCAGTTCAGTCTTTTGATGACATCGCCGCTCTTCGTATTTCTGTTGTCTATCCTGAACATTGATTCCGGCTCGCCGGGAGCTCCGCCGGAGGTCTGGGAAACATATATGTAGGATGTTACATTCACCGTCAGAGGGGCTACTAAGTCCAGGAGAACGGATTTTATGGGCCTGACCGACACCTCGTCTATGATAACGCCGCCGTTTGTCGTCTTAAAAACAACATTATAATTCGCGGAAGGGGCGAGCGTGTAGGTCGAAACGAATTCAGTCCATGTCGTGGAAGATATTCCCACCCCCGACGCCACATCAAATGCAGGGGAGAGGGGGACGCCGAAAAGTTCCACCGAACCCGTGACATCGGTGGCGACAACGGCATTTGTTGAAGCCTTGGCCTTGAAAGCGAACATCACCTCGGTGCCGGCCGCATCGCCTATGATCTCAAAGCCCTCGCCGCCCGGGCCGATATAAGCATACTGCGAACCGGCGGCATTGAGCGTCACCGAAGCGTAGCCGGAAGCGACAACAGCGCTTGAGGCGGAACGGTTGTACATCACATCCCCATAATCCGCGGCGGGCCACAGCATGGGCTGGTCCCGGTCCAATATATCGTTGTAATAACCCTCAAAGCCGGCGTTATAAATGAGATTCCCCATTGAAAATCTGTAAGCGCCCTGGAACTCCTTGTTTATAAACGACAGAGCGTCCCTGCCGTCCTGCTCTATGGTCATCTTGGCTCTCGCGAACCACCATGTCTTTGTGGCAGACATCATTATTTTTACAAGCGGTATGAATATGACGGCGAGGATAGCCATGGTTATCATCATCTCAACGAGAGTGAAAGCGCCTCTGCGTTTTTCAGATTTTTTCATCATCTGGTATAATCCACTCCGTTATAGAATATGCGCGTTTTTTCCTTTACCGTCGTGCGGTTGGCGCCGCCGCCCTTCCATGAGACCCGAATGGTCACTTTCTTGAAATCTTCCGGACCCGCCACAACATTGGGTACGCCTGTGCGGGGATTTGTAACATACTTAACATCAACTGAAATCCGGTAGGCCTCGTAACCCGGAATAATATTTCCCGACAAATCCCGGGGCGTGTCGTCAAGAATAGCCGAATAATCGTCCATATCATCAAAAGTTGTTTTGTTAGCGGCGTTTTCCGTCGCATCAACGGTCCATGTCACCCACGGCGCACCGGAAGATGCTGATGCCAAGGTGGTTGTAAGATATTCGCCGGGAGAGATGCTGTTCTCGTCCCACTTCTTACGACTTATCTCATCAAATGTCTGCTGTATGAGATTCTCGGCAACCGTCATCTGGGCCAGATGCTGGTTGCCCCTGTTGGCGTTTATAAAAAGCCGCAGCAGCGGCACAAGAGCCAGCAGTATCACCGACACGGTGATCATAAGCCCAACGAGCGTTACGCCTTTTTTGTTTTTACCCATAGCTTTCATTTTAGCAAATTAGTCAAAAATGCGACAGTTTCCCGTGTTACCACTCTCATCATTTCCGCATCACGGCAAAACTTCAATTTCAGTCACCGAGCATTTTCGGCGTGTTGACCTGTATGGAAAGTATGCCGGCGGGCCTTTTCGTGGCCCCGTCTATCTTCATAAAGGCCGTCACCTGGCGCCGCGTATTCCTGTAGTTGACGATGGCCGTTATCCGCACCTGCGCGGGCTTGGCCACCATGCCGGCGAAAAGCGATCTTGTGACCCAGCCGTAATCCCTGTCGCGGTATCTGCCGCCGGCTTTACCCGGACTGGCAACCCCTGACGGAAATTCCGGCAGGTACGGGTCATCTATTTGCGTACCGCCGCTGACCCCTGTCCAGCCCGTAAACTGCCCGGGAGTGGTACTGCCACCACCGCCGCGCTCAGTATAACGCGCCTGAGGGTCGGCGTCGCCGTTGCAGGCCCATATCCTGTAATAGAGATACGGCACTTCCTCAACATTCGGCGGAACGGGGATCCTCGCATACCACTCGGTGCCGGCGGCGTCCTTCGGCGCCATCTCCACAACACCGCTGATCGTTGAGCCGGGATTCCAGTCAGTGCCGCCAGGAACATTCTTATGATAAGCCTCGCCATCAACAGACGCGATTGTAAAAAGCTGTTGTGTCGGCGCATTTCTGAAACCGACCTCATCACATTCAGCGGCAGTAGCCATATACGCAAAATAACACAGAGTGTGATGAGTCCATCTCTTGGCGTCGGTGTAATTGATATTATCGCCGGCGCTGGAGACAACACCGCTGGCAGTGGTGAAGGTTGAAACATTGACGGCGGGGACATTATTCCCAAAATAGCCGTCATTGTCTTCGCTGTAATCTCCTACTCCGGCGGAATTAAAAGGCGCGTGATTTATCGCATCGCCCAGCAGATATTCGTCATAACCCTCTGTAACGGCGTCCGACCAGCCGCCGGGCCAGGTGTTAAAGGGCCCCAGTTTCGCCCCGCCCGGAACAGGGGTTATATATCCGTCAACCGTGTCGGCGAGGCCGATGCTTATCATAACATAACCCACGCTCCTGCCGCAGAGAGTTGTGCTGTCGCCGGGCACGGCGTAGGGCTTCGGCTCCTTCCACACGAAAGGCCTCGTGTAATCGTCCTGAAGCACATGATATGTGAAAGGATTCGTCTGGGCGGCGCCTTCCGAATCCACCACCTGCGCGCCGGAGCCGTTTTTACAGAGATAGCTTATGCCGGAACTTCCCTGACTGAGCTTGAAGTAATATTGGATCTCGGCGTTCTCCGGCATATTCTTCGCGTCACTTGATTCAAGGGCTTTGAGAAAGCTGTATTTCAGCTCATAGGGGCTCATGGAAGTTGAAATATTGATGTTCTCATATGACAGAGGCGCCGTTTTAACGGTAGCGAAATTGTTGTAAGACATCACTACGGAACAGCCGGAAGCCGCCAGGCCGCCGGAGCCGAGGTCATGATAAGCCGTCCTCATGTATATGCCCGGATCCTCGCCGTAATACATATCCGGATTCCCGGCCGCGTCAGGCGTGTCTTCCGTTAAATAAGCGTTGGAGCTGTTGAGCCGGCGCTTATTCCAATTGACGCGCTTCATATCGTTCCGCGGTGTCAGATAATTCTTCAACAGATAACCGGGCATGAGCGGAGCGGACGGATCGTGCCAGAGAGAAGTATAATTGTCCACCATAGTGTCGAGATTGGAATCCCCCACCCCGGGCGCGGCGCTGTAATTGGCGGGAAACTCGCTGTTTTTTGAACCCCTGCCGGTAACGATCTTATCGGCGTTCTCATTTATCGCGTAACAGCGGGCTTTGCCGTTTATCCAGCTGGTGGCGCTTTCCGCTAAGGCCGTCACGCAGGGCTGCACCCAGAAATAAGAACCCGTATCCATTTTCCGGTGCACATCGGCGGGAATCGTTATCGTGACTGTGGACACGCCGCCGGATCCGACCGTCGTCATGTTTCCGGAATCGTAGTTTGTCGGATTGCCGTTTGGAAAATCTGCCGCGCGGAAAAAGAAAGAGTTCGTCACCGTGTTTGTGGAATCAGCATAAGTCACTACGGGATCGAACTGCGAGGAGCTTATCGCATAATAAACCCTCGCCTGGGCAACCGTGGCGGCCGGAGTGGGCCGAAAATCAAACTTTATCTGCACGGCGTCGCTATTAGTTATATCGGTGTATATTGTGCCGTTGCCGAGGTCATCCATTACATTTTCCGTTCCCGTCGGGCCGTATCTCATTGAAAGCCACGACACCCGCGCCGAGCCGAGCGAAAAAAATGTCCAGTGAGAATTGTTATTGCACCAGTCGCCCCATTCTCCGTATGAATCCTTTGCCTTCACCCTCCAGTAATAAACAGCGCCGTCATAAAGGCCGGAGGCCGTGTATGCAGTGGAACTGCCGGAAACGGTGAAGGAAGAGATGATTTGGCCGTCGGGAAAATTAAAATCTTTTGAGATCTGGAACTGATACTGCGCGATCCCGTCACCGTCATAATCTACGGCGCCCTCCCAGCGGAATTCCCACTTATTGCCAGTAGCATTGAGCGGTATATTCTCCGCGTAATCCGCCGGGCTCAACGCATACTGCATAACCGGCGGATAGTTCTCTACCTGATACCAGAATTTCGGCTGGGCGGGGTTGTTGTAAGCCGCAGTTTTTTCAAATATGCTCTCGGCGATTACCGCGCTATTGTCATCGGGCGCCGCCCCGTTGTTCGCGCCGGGATAGATAACGGTTGTTGCCATGCCCTCTTTTTTGAGCTCTATATAATACTCCACGATATCGTCTCTCCTGAAAAACCGGGAATCATCCGACGGCTGGACAAATGAGCAATGCCAGTAATCGGTTGAACCTATCGTGCTGTAATATGTGAAAGTGGACTGATGCGCGAATTCATTGTCACTTGTATACTCTTCGCCATTTGACACGCAGTTCCTGAAATAAAGAGTCGCGTCCAGATCATCGCTGTCTCCGTCATAATCGCCGGGGTCGGCGTTCTTTCCGAAGTAAATGTTTACCGTCTCGGTTCTGGCGCCGTGAGCGGTGTGGATATTAAGGCTGTAATCGGTGTAATACACCGCCTCCCTCATTCCTAAAGTGGACGGATTGTCCGGCAGTGAGGCGATATGAAAAGCGTCTATGAGCTCCACCTCGCCGACAGTGTAGGAGAAACACTGCGTTTTGAGCGTCGGCTTATCCGGCGTCATATGAGAATTATCAGCGCTGTTGGCGTCTTTTATCAGATATGTCGTCGGATAACCGGTCAGATGTGTTTTGATGAAGTAATAGACCGTAGCTTCGTCGTTCTGTACGGGAATGGGATTGGTGGACACTCTTGTCGTGAAATAATTGCCTTCCCTGTCATCATCCGCCGCGCCGACCGAAAATTCCTTCTCAATATCTATTTTTACGCTGCCGGAGGCGGCTGAGCCGTCCGCGGCCATCACCGGAAGAGCGTTCACCGCGTAATAGATAGAAACGGAAGCCGTTGAGGCTTCACAGCCGGCGAATATGTCAACTGTTTGGGTTTGCAGAGGAATAAGCGGATATCTGTAAGTCGAGGGGAAACCGGGGGCGCCTTTGAATTTGACCGGCGGATAATGCCATCCGGCAAGCAGCCCCACGCTGAAATAGGAAGTTTCACCGCCGCAATCAGCCCATGCGGAAGAATCGCCGTCCCTGCCCTCAAAATAGAAATTAACATAATCTCCTGCGACAAAATTCCTTGAAACGGTAAAGTAATTGCCGTCAGCTCCGGCGCTGTCCTGGGTCATGGCGAGAGTCTGATAAGCCCCGCCGTTCAAGCTGTATTTTAATTGGGCCTCAAAAGAACTGTAACCGTTCACATCCCCCGCTCCGCCGCCGGAAAGACAGCACTCAAATGTCACCGTTCCGGGAAATCTGTTTTCGTGATCCGCGGGAGTGTCAGGACGGATGATCTCAATTGTGTCAAGATTCGGCCCGACATTCGGCCCGGTTAAAACTCCGACTAACGGATACCTCGCATAATATTTGCCGTCGGAGAAATGGAAATAATACTCATGTGCGCCGGCCGAAAGAGTGGTCGCGTAGGTGTGCACGCTTCCGTTGTCGTACACCTCGTCACTGGAACCCATTGGATGGCCGGCGTCGCCGTCAATATAAACCTTCGCGCTGGTCGGACGGTCGTTGCCCAAGTCCGTGTAATTCACGCTGAAAGAAAAAGAGGTCGCCGTTGTCCCTTTCGCGGGCGACACGGAGCCTCCGGACAGCGTCGGGGCGCTGGTATTCGGCGGCGGCTCAACAGCTGAAAGCGAATTCTGCGGCGTAAAATAATGGGTGTCTTTGTGAACCACAAAATCGGCGGAGTTATTGTCCGTATCGACGGCATTGCCCTTGTTATTATCCGCGCCTGTAGACACGTCAATAGCGGCGTAACCAGCGGTCATTGATTCCGCCGTTGAGTTCGGATAAGCCTTCCTCTCCATTGACCAGTTACTGTCTATGTCTTTCAGCTCCGAGACACGGGTTGTTTCCGTGCAATCGGAAACATTGCCCGCATTGGTTGTTCCCCACGCAAGTCTGTCTATTATTATGTTGTTATAAAGGATTTGAATGCCTCCCTTTTCAGTCATTCCCTCGGCAAAAAGACAATCCGAAGCCACGGAACCTATCGTATGCGGCACATCGTTATCAGTTATAAGAAAAAATCCTTTTGGCGCGATAGAATTTGAACCCGCATTCGCTGTATAATCCAGTCCGGCGGTTTTAGTTACAAGACTCCACGGACTTCCCGCTGTTATTTTAAGTCCGAGTTTGCCGTCCAAAAGCCATGTATATGTGGTCGGATTATAGAGTTCAATATATTCTATGCCACTGGAACCGTACCCCACACAGACCTCGCTTATGACTATGTGGTCTGTTGTCACAGCGCTTATTGTGAAGGTGGAATCAGACTCGTCAAAATCCGAATAGTCCGTGCCGTCATAGGCCCTTATCCTCATGAGCGCCCCCTCATAGGGAGTGTTCTCAACCGTCCAGGCATAGGAAGATCCCTGAGCGTTGCCCGTTATGCCGTTCCAGCTCACACCGCCATCAACGGAATAATCAATGTCGTAATAAAGCGTATCGCCGTCCGAGTCTGTGACTGTTGACCATGTTATTGTCCACACATCGTCGGCAAAAAGCTCTTCTCCGCCGTTTGGAGAGATCAGAGACGGCGCGGGCGGAGGTGTGTTGATGATGTAAAGTTTGAAGGGTTTGCTCACGGCGTCCGCGGCGAAAGCGCTCGTTGAACTTATGCCGTTTGAATAAAGGTCGTAGAGATATGTCCTGTCAGCTCCGGCAAAATAATCCGCGGCGAGGTAATAGTAGAAAGTCGTGCCGCCGGATTGAGTGATCGTCACCGTGGCATACCAGAAATCGTAAGAAGCGTCGCTGGAATCGTACTGTCCCGCGGCGGCGCTGTAACTCGCCCCGTCGGTGCCCCAGTAAAGCGTAAGTCCGGACTGCGTCGCGGCTTGGGCGCTCTTGCTGTAGAAATAAACTTTTGTGCCCTTATGCACCTCATAAGCGGGATCCCTGTATGTGTGAGAGCCGGAAACAACCGTTGTGGACGAAGGGATGTGCCAGGCCGAAGCCTTGACGGGAGGCGCCGCGGCGGTGCCGGAAACGCAGTTTAATATGGACGCTTCATTTCCCGCTTTATCAACGGCGCACACAACATAGAAATACTCCACCCCTGCCGCAAGGCCTGAATCATCCGTATATGAGGTCGTTGTGGGTTGCGCGATCGGCGTGAGAGCCGCCACCGAGACAATATCAGCCACATCCCTGTAAACATTGTAATGCAGAACGCCGGAAGTGGCGTCGGTGACGGAATTCCACTCTATCGTGATCCTGTCAAATTCCACAACGGGCGGATCAGTGACGATGGTCGCGGGCGGAGGCGTGTTGTCAACATTGACGGAATGATTCCCGTAAGCGCTGATATTGCCGACAGCGACGGCAGCGTCTTTGGCGGCGACATAGAATATGTGACTGCCGTCTGAAAGCGTTTTCGTGTATGTCAAACCTGACTGAGCAACAGCCGCACCGGTATCGTAACGGACAAGATAGGGTTCCGTGGCGTGGAGGCCCGAACCCGGGTCCGTCACAGCCGTCCAGCTCATTATAGGATTATTGTCCTGAGTCCAGTTTGAGCCGGAAGCGGCAATCCCGTCGTCGGGTGAAGGCGCCGGCGGGGGCTGATTGTCAACGCTGAAGACGGATGAAACCGACCATGCCGAATATTTGTGCAGGTTATAGTCTTTTGCCCTGGCCCTTAACCAGACCGTGGAATCCTGCTTTATGCAGGAGGCGCTGTTCCATGTGTATGTGTATGTGCCTGTTGACGGGGCAAGTGATGAGCCTGCTGACGGAGGAGCATATTTCATTCCCGCGTAAAGCCACGGGCCTGATGCGGAAGCTGTTGAATAATAAAACTCAACCGACATAACGGAATCGTCGTAAGGACTCCCGTCGTTATCCCAGGCCGTCGCCGAAATATCAAAAGCTCCGCCATTCCAGCCCGAGGGCGAGGCGACACGGCATTCAGGCGCTGTGTTAGGCACGGGAACGCCCGGAGAAACATATCCGTAAAAAGAATCGCCCACCGTGGGTTCGGAAGCGTCCGCAAACGACGCCGGGGATTCGTTGCCCGATTTGTCCGTCTGGAGAACGCACACCCAGTAGGTTGTGTTGTTGTCCAGCTGCCTTCCGTGCGAATAAGTCGTCAGTTCCACCTGCACGGTGCCCTCGCCTTTGGTTTTCACGACTTTTTCGGCGAGAATGTTTATGTCCTCGTCGATAAGGCCGTCGCCGTCATCGTCAATGCCGTTGAATATTTCCTCGTCCACCGCTTTATCGCCGTCGTTGTCGCACGCGTCCGAAAGATTCGTCTGGCCCGTGTCTATGAATTTCTGCTTCACGGCCATGGCGTTGGCGTAATTCTGCAGCGTGGAGATAAAAATGTAATATCTTGAAAATTTCGGGTCAGTAGAAGCGTCAAACTCAACTGTTATCTTTCCGGAACCGCTGCCGTAAGCGTAAACATTGCTCACGGCGTCCGGCGCGTCCATGTCGGCTGAGGGATCTTCCGGGGTGCCCCCGTCGGAGTCGCTGGCGAGCTCGTGCAGTCTCATAAGATAGCGCATATACTGCCTGGCGAGTATATCATCACGAATAAAAAGATAATTTTCGTCGGTGGGGTCGGAAGAAACGCCGCCGGAAATCGTCCTCCAGTCCATGGAGCCGGTCGCCACTATTTCCTGATCTATGACCATGAGCTTTGACTTCAGCATAGCCACGCTGTTGTCCAGCCGGACATTCATTCCCAATTGATCAAGAAAATTATACGGCGAACCGCTGTATTGATCAGTGTCAAAGAGAAGACGCACCACCTGTCCCTCGCCCCTGGCATCCCTAAGGTCGTCTTCAAGACTCGGCAACTGCGAGTCCGTAAAAATGTATATCGCGCCTATGCAGGACTCGGCGGCGTTCTTTACCTTATAACGCAAACCGAAGGAAGAGGCGTCTTCTATAGCGTTGGAGCCGGTAAAATAAAATTCAACATTATTCCCGCTGACATCCTTTGAACCGTTACGAGTGCTGGCGACATGGAATTTGCCGTCATTGAACATATCCAGAAACTGATTTTCATAAGCCAGCGCCACGGCCTCATCCTGAATGATTATCGCATCGTTGTCATGCCTGTCAAAGCCGCCGCCGTCGCTGTCCGTCCAGTCCGCCGAACCTGTCCAGACATATTTGCCGTCAATTACGGCGAACTTGTTGTTCATAACGGGATAAACCGTGCCGTCGTCCTTCACCGTGATTCCCGCCGCTTTCAGGGCGTTTACCGCGTCCGTGGCATTGTTTTTCCGGTCGGTTATCACCTTGACATTACCGGCGCCGATTGCCGCCGCCCGCGCTATGAGCGAATCCGTTATTGAATTGCCGGCGGGGTCATCGTCGGTCAGCTCATAAATCGCGACATAACATCTGCTCTGCGCGGAATTTATGAGCGCGACAAGGCGCTGGTTCATATAGGGCGCCGCGCCGGCGGGAAGGTTGTTCCCGGGAGTAAAAAGCGGCTCACAATAATAATCCGTGCGGGATAAGCGCGGATCCCCGATAGTGGCGGGAGTAGCCGAATCGCAGTTTGATATGCCTGATTCGTTCGTCGCCTCGTCAAAAGCCGTAATCACATAATAATATGTCGTGCCGAAATTCACGGCGGGGTCGGTGTAGCTTCCCGCCGCAGCCGCGAGAGAATTGCTCAGCACGGTCACATTGGCGGCGTACTGATTCGTTATCGTAAAAGTCGCTCTGTAAAGCGCCTGATGCGAAACGCCGGTAAAAGCATCCGTTCCCGGAGTCCAGATGAGCCCAATGTTGCTTCCCGAGGACGATGCGGCAAGATTGACAACGGCGCCGGGAGGCGTTGTGTCGATTATAAGCGTTCTGTAAGAAGCATAACTTCCATCCAAATCCGACGCGTCCCATGTCTTGACTTTCCAGTACCAGGTTCCCTCAGGCATCGCAGTGGTATAAGAAGCTACGGCCGTGACGGTCTTCCCCGAATCGTAATCTATTGAACCAAAACCGGAATCATTGTCAGCAACCCACTGATAAGCGCTCTGCGTATCGCCGGAATTAAAATCCGAGAATGTCCATGTAAATATAGGGCCAATATCATCGGAGATATTGCTGTCGGCGGGACTCGTCAGCGCCGGAGCGTAAGGCGGCACATTAACTGTCGTCGGAAAACCGCTTACAAGCACATTATCCCATTTTACGCCTTTGGTTCCGGCATTAGTGTAGCCCTTTATCTGCAGGGCAAGAGTATTCCCCTCCAGACCGGTTACCTCCGTTGAATGTGATATTTGAAAAGTTCCGCGAGTTGAGTAAAAAAGCTGATAAGCTCCACCGTCAATACTATAATAGGCGTCAATCCCTTCAGTGC
>VMTH01000150.1 GCA_013791745.1 Candidatus Omnitrophota bacterium | reverse complement strand
TCCGCTCAAATACGGAAGCCGCAGATCCAGCAGCACCAGGTCAAAATCCTCCTGATAAAGCCTGGCCAGCGCCGACGGGCCCTCTGATTCATAAAAAACATCAAAACCTTCGTGCATGAGCGTAAAACCGTTCATGGTTCTGATACCCGGGTCATCGTCCACAATCAGCACTTTTTTAGTTTTCATGCTATATCATAGTTTTTTTCCGCAGGGCTGTCTACGTGATTTATGTCACCAAACTGCCCGGCCCCGGAAATGTAACGGGAATCCTAATTACATTAGAAACTGTAGTGAAGGCGGAAGAGATAACCCGTGGAACTGTAATCCTCGGCGTCAGTTGTTTCGTCGTTTTTCTCAACGCTGACACCGGTTGTGACGGAAAGATTTTTGCGGGCGTTATAGGTGATTTCAGCCGAGTAATTCTGCGTATCTGTTTTCACATTGTCCGCGAGCTTCTCCCTTGAAGTTTTTGAACCGTACAAAAACAGATTCAGCGTTTTTGTGAACTTGACATTGGCGCCAAGCGAAAGAGAGGTCGTCTCATCAATAGACAGATCGTACAGATTCTTTGTTTCGTTACTTGTGTAGCCGGCGTCAAAAGACAAAAAAGAACCAATGGCTCCGGAATAAGCGAAAGAGAAAACACCGGTGTCAAGATCCTGCCCGGTGACCGTTGAGGCGTAATTCCTGAAAGCCGACTCGGAAATTCCCGCCGAGATCATCTGGCCCCCTATCCGGTAGCTCAGGCCCATATTCAGCCCTTTCGTCTCATTACTCAGCACGGTGACGGAACTGCCCTCCACTTTGTTCAGCGTGGATGAAACGCTGATGCCCGGAAGATCTTTCACATTGATCTGGAAACCGTAATTTGACACGGTCTGCTTTGTCGTGTCTCTGTCCGCGTCATTCTCCAGGTTATCTTCCGAGGATTGAACACCGCCGGAAAGCCTCAGGAATTGAAAAGGAGAATACCCCCCGGACACCTCGGAGCTCTCTCTGTCGGGATAAAGGCCGGGGCTTGAGAGGCTTAAAAAATCCGCTTCCGCTTTCTGGTATTTCCCTTTCAAATTAAACTTTCTTGTAAAAAACCGCGTTTCAAACCTGTATGCCGCGCCGGTTGTTGAAACCCCGCTGTCGTATGAGTCACTGCCGGCGATATACTCTTTTTCCCTGCGCGAGCTGGAGGCGAACTCTCCCTTCACATCCATAAACCCGCAGGCCCAGCGCATCTCGGAACTCAAAACTTCGTTCGCTATTGCGGAATTCGCGGGGCCGGGATCGCTGATGGAACTTTCAGAATCGTATGTCTGAACACCCGATAATTTTAAACCGAAACCTGCCGGCAGTTTCACAGACGCGTTGAGGCCGCCCGTGTATCTGGCATAAACGCCGTTGGAGGTGGCGTCTCCCTCAGCCGCCTCCTGCGTTCTTATATAAGCGCCGGAAAAATCGGCGGAACGGGTCATATAGTCCAGAACAAGACCGCGTCCGGCGAGAGAATAAAGCGACAGCGGAGAAAATTCAGGCATCACATCACCGGCTGACACTTTATATTTCCTGGCGAAAAGAGACAGATAAATGGAATCAATGTCAAATCTGTCATCTTCCGAAGAATAAGCATTTGAATTAAATATCAGCGTACTGTCATATAATTTACCGAGGAGATTGGCGGAAACAGAGCCCTGATAATCCGCGCGCTGGCTGTTCTTGTAGAGAAAGGACATGTTCCCGTTGAGGAATAACGGCTTGTATTTTTTTTCCTCCACGGCCGCCGCTTTGACGCTGAAATCATAAAAAGCGCTTGTGAGTATATTCTGGCCTTTTTTATAGAGCATCACCCTGAACTGATAGCGCCCGGAATAGGAAAAAGGGATCTGATGAGACGCGAGTATAAGAGAGGATCCCCCCTGCGGCACATCGGAAGGCAGTTTAAAGCCCTGCGTTTTGCCTATATATTTTCCCGACGAATCAAAAAGCTCTATAACGCAGTTGATATCAGTTTTCGCCCAGGCGGCCGTTTCCTTATTCAGCATTATTATCTGGAAAGTCAGCTCGTCGCCCGCCTTGGCCGGATCGGGCGCGGCTACGGCAAGCTGTATCTCCGCCGGCGATTGCGCCACTAAGGAAGAGGCTGCTCCGGCAATCAAAAACAAAATCGCCGTCGACATTACAAGTAATATTTTTTTCACATTCATAAATTCCATCCTAAAATACTATATTTATAATCCGGAGGCAATCAGCAGAAATGACAGGCCGGGCAGAAGAAAACTCCCCATGAGCCTGCTGTAAACCGGAAAATTAGTGTCATATAATTTCAGCGCCGCCGAGGATGCCGCCAAAAGAACAGCCACCGGCGGGAATATATCGCCGCCGCACTCCTGCCAGATATTCCTTTTCAGGCTCAAATAAAAAATGATCGCCGCCGCCGACAAAAGGAACATAACGCAGCGCGAGACCGTAAAACCACCTGCGGAAAAAAATTTAACGGCCCTGTAATAATACAGATTTTTCGCGAACGCAAGGGAAAAAAGGAATATAAATGCCGAGGCCCAGTAATAATAAGGCCGCAGCCCCCTATGTATCTTCAGAAGCCGGAGATGAAACACATAAGCGTACTCCGATAGCGTCCTCTTTTGCACTATTTCCTTTTCCTCGCCCTCGGGGGAAAACATCTTATTGAATTTTTCTATGACCGGCGCTTTTCTCTCCGCCTGCATGGTCTTATGGATCTCAGCCATGATCTGGCGTTCTTCCGAAGAAATCCCGCTGTCACGGCTGGAGGAAAGATCATCCAAGGTCTTCTGCTGTTCCGGAGAGAGCCCCGAATATTTTTCTTTGAATTCCCCCAGTGACGCGCCGAGCTTCTTCGCCGATTCCGGCACATAGGGCTTAACGCTCACACTTTTAGACAGGTACAGCGCG
Organism: Candidatus Omnitrophota bacterium; assembly: GCA_013791745.1. NCBI lineage: Bacteria > Pseudomonadati > Candidatus Omnitrophota > Candidatus Omnitrophota bacterium. The sequence goes on along the minus strand of VMTH01000150.1, from coordinate 8,082 downwards.
GCGCCGGCGACGATTATAAAAAAAAGCGTCTTCACAAGTCAGTCCCTCTGGTAAAACCCCACAGCCCGTTCAACATCCTGGATGAAGGCGAAACCCTTGCCGGGTTCCTTCAGATGCGCCAGCTCCACGATCTTATTGAACACTTCATCCGCTTTTTCAGCGGGCACAACCGTCGTAAAAACTTCCTTCTCCGGCTCTATCAGACGGCCGATGAAACCTATCTTTTCCCGCACGCCCGTGCCGCGGGCGTAATGACTCGTCACGCCGTAGCCCGTTGACGAGGATATTTTTTCTATGATCTTATCAGCCTTTCCCCTCTCAACTATGCAGGTAATGATCTTGAAATCGCTCATTTAAACCTCCTCTATTTTTTCCCGCCGGTTTTTTTCTTTTTTCTATCCAGCAGATTCAGAAATTTTTTCACATCTTTGTTTCCTGGATCTGTTTTAAGCGCCAGCTGCCAGTTTTTACGCGCCTCATTAAAATTGTTGAGCGCATAATACGCCGAACCTTTTCTCATAAGGGCGAGGGTGCTGCTCTCATCAAGCGCGAGAATCCTGTCGCAAAACATGATCGCGCCGGTGTAATCGGCTTTGTAAATAGAATCAAGCGAGCTCTGGAGCAGCTGTTTCATCAGATCCATGCCCGCTATCAGCTTAACGCGGGATCTTGCCTCGGGGTATTTTTTTTCCATATAAGAGAGCAGGGCGGAAATTTTCCTGCCGAGGGCAATGTCCTTATTTAACTGCTCGGCATATATGGCCGCGTCAAACATAAGCGCGGGATTTTTATCAAAATAAGCGTGGACGCTTTTTCTCAGCATGATCGGCACCTTGCCGGAGCCCGAACAATCTTCGGTGATTCCGGCTATTTCACCGAGCTTGTCTTTTTTTTCGGCGAGGCCCGGATATGCCGGGTCAATATCCAGCACCCTGCACGCGGCGTCATGGGCGATGAACCATTTTCCGGCCTGCATATTTTTTTCAAAGGCCTGCACCCGCGGCGCGAGCTCCTGTTTTATCTTGCCTCTCGTGAATTCTATCATTTTATGCGGGGGCACCTGTTCGGGATCTATTTCAAGTATCCTCTGCCAGCACCTGATCGCGTCGCTGTATTTGCCCGCGCTGAAATTTTTCACGGCGGAATTATACAACGCGCCTATATCATCCGCGGCCGGGCACAGGGAAACAGAGGCCAAAAACACGGCGGCGGAAATACATCCAATCCTCATATCAGGTTTTCGCGCCTTCTCTTCGTGCCGTTTCACGCAGGATGCTGATCTCTATGCGCCTGTTGCGGCTGCGGCCGGCGCTGTCGGTGTTCGGCGCGACAGGACTGTGTTCTCCGAAACCATAGGCGGAAAATCTTGTCGGCGGTATTTTCTCAACATCTATAAAATACCTGATCACATTAAATGCCCGCAGAGTTGAGAGCTCAAAATTCCCGCCGGGGAGAGCCCTGAAAGGGATGTCGTCCGTGTGGCCGGCGACATTCACCTTGTTGCGCGTTTCCCTGAGCACCTGCGCAACTTTAAAGAGGACATCGCGGCTGCTTTCTTTAAGTTCGGCGGAACCCGAGTCAAAAAGCACGGGGCTGTCCAGCATTATCTTTATTTTCCTCGCATCCATCTGAATGACGCCTTTTTCGGAACCGAATATTTCCTCCATTTTCTCGGCCGTTTCAACATCCCCGGATGAGTGCTTTTCACGCGAAACCCCCTCCTGCAGCTTCGCTATGACCCCCTCGTATTCAACGCCCGACTTTAACGATATGGTATAAAGAATCATAAAAAAAATCATGCACAGCAGCATCATCGTGCCGTAAGGCGTTTTCCACGAGGACGGATCGAATCTTTTCTTTTCACCGATTATTCTGTCGCTCCGCCGGCGTCCGGCGATGAAACTGCTCACTCTATATCCTCCTTGAGGAGGACGATTTCTATCCTGCGGTTTTTCTGCCTCTGCGCAAAATCATCATTGGAATAGCGCGGGAAATATTCGCCGTATCCCGCGGCGATGCACCTGTCAGGCGGCAGGCCGCGGCTGACAAAATAATTTATAACATTCACCGCCCGGCGCGCGGAAAGTTCCCAATTTGACCTGAAATCCTGACTTTTTATCGGTACATTGTCGGTGTGCCCCTCCACCACTATTCTGTAAGATGTCATTGACAATGTCCTTGCTATGCCCCTTAACAACGCTTTTGTTTCGGGCTTCAATTCCGCGCGGCCCGAGTCAAAAAGAACAGGAGTGTTCAGGACAAGCCTTATCTGGCTTTCGGAAGTTTCAAGATTTGAGTATTTGTTCAGATCGCCCCGGCTCATCATTTGTTTAAGATTAGAGCTTGTTTCGTCTTCCGCGAATTTTTTCAGCACGCCGTCGGCCTTACGCTGAAGGATTTTTTCCCTGTTCCCCGCCGAGCTCAGCGCGGCATACATTTCCTGCTGGCGGCTCTTGGAAAGTCTCGTAAAACCGTATAGCAGCAGAAAAAAAAGCATCAGGTTGGTCGTCATATCGCAGAAAACAGTCAGCCAGATGGGTTCTTTCGCGGCTTGTTTGATCGGACGGAATATCATGCCTTATTGGGGACGGTTCCTAATACACCGCCTCACCCGATGCGCCATCCCCATGAGGCTGTCATATTAAGAAACGTTTCCATTTGCCATCATTGCTGTTTCGCGCGGATCTGCTTTGACAGGAATGCGTCAAGACGGCGCATGGTTATGGACGGCACCTCGCCGTTGAGAACAGATTCCAGCCCCTCGGCTATGAGTTCCTTAGCGAGTATTTCCTCTCTTGAATATTCCCCCAGCTTCAGCGATGCCGGCAGAAAAAGAAAATTCGCGCCGAAAATACCGTAAAAAGTCGTCGTCACGGCAATGGCCATTGAGGCCCCCATGCTCTGGGGGTCCTGCAGGTTTTTAAGCACCTGGATCACGCCGATCAGCGTACCCAGCAACCCGAAAATCGGAGAAAAGGTGGCCATCGCCTGAAGAACCCCCGATGCCCTTTCATGTCTCTGGGCCACGGAAAAGATTTCCTGCCGCATGTTCTCGACAATAATGTCTTTTTCCACACCGTTCGCAATTTTTTTTATGTTTTCCGAAAGAAAATGATCTTTCGTCCTCAGCTTCCCGTCCGAGAGCGTCATAATCCCCGATTTTTTCGCCTCGGCCGAAAGAACAGCCATATCCTTTATAAGGCCGCCTATGTTAATTTTCGGCGGCGGAAAAAAAATAAGCTTAACGGCGCGCGGAAGCTGAACAATGGTTTTAAAAGGGAAAGCTATCATGGTGGAGCCCAGTGTCCCGCCGAAAACAAGAATGGCGGCGTCCAGATTGAACAGCAGATAGACAACATCCCCGTGGAGCATGACAATATATATCGCGCCGCCGCCGATGGCAAGGCCCAGAACCGTCATTAGATCCATAAAATTTAAGTCTCCGTTGAATCAGTTTTCAGCAGGCCGTCTCTTCTAAGGCGCGACACTAAGCGCGAAAGATCCTTCTTTTCCGCGAGCAGTTTTTCCTTACCCGAACCGGCGCCGAGCTCTATTTCCTCGCTCAGCCGCGATGATATGCCTTCAGGCAATTTACCGAGCGCCTTCTTTCTCATATCTTCAGGAAGAGTCCTCAGCACATCGGCAAATGAAACAGGATTAAAATGCTGGTAGACGAGCAGCAGGTTTTCCGTGCTCATTTCCGCAAGATGCGACGGCCTGAAAACGGACTTCCTGAGTTCTTCGGAGAAAGCGCGGTCTTTCTCGCCTATAAACGCGATATATTCATCCATTTCCTCATCGGAGAGATTTTCCAGTATGTCTGAAACGACCTCTTTGCCGCCGACAAAAAAATCAAGTTTCTGCCTCAGTTCGTTCTCCCACCTGGAAACTTCTTCACCCGGAAGAGACCGCGTATCAGTCAGGCGGGCAAGGGCATCGCCGGCGAGTTTCCTGTCCAGACCTGAAAGAATAGCTCCTGATAAGCCGGGGGCGTAATTCAAAACAAGAGCTATATTTTCCGGTTTTTCTTTTTTGAGCAGAAATATAAGTTTATCCGCAGTCTCCGGTGTCAGAAAAGAAAAATGCCCTTTTTCTTCCGAGGATATACCGCGACCGCGGGAATCAGGATAAAGCGACGGCGATGCCGTCAGTGCAGAAGAAAAACCTCCGGCTGTTCCGACAACATTTTTCTCGCCCGAATCCCTCACCGCCTGCGATACCGCGTCGGCAGAACCCGGAAAAGTCTTCGTGACAAAAATGAAAAAAGCGGCCAGGCCCGCGCCCAGGAACGCCGTGAACAAAAGACCCCATAAATGAGGAGGATAGATAATATCGGACCAGCTGAATGGGTTTTTTCTGAAATTGATCCTCTCTATGGAGAGGATATCGCCCCTCTCCGCATCCATGCCGAGCACGCCGGCCGATACCTCTTTGATGACCTTGACCATGCTTTCCGGTAGACTGTTGTCGACTATGATCTGCGCTGAAAGTTTTTTTATTTTTTCGCCGTATCGCCCAGCTGCAGGCCGGCGATGCCCAGGCCGAGTTTTTCCTGGAGCGGCACGCCCGGCAGCACGACCTCGTCTTCTTCATCCTTGCCTTCATCACTGCCGACAAGCTGAACATCTATGACAATGATCAGTTTATCTGTACCGATTATTTCGGTTAATATCCTGTGGAGACGCTCTTCCAGATTTTTTTCTATGGCGATCTTCGTCTGTATATCCGCGCCCTGTTGAGCCGCCAATAACTGCGCAGGGAGAAAAAAAGCCAGAAATGCCGGTAAGAAGCGCAATCTCATTATTACTGGCTTAAAATTCCGCGGCGATGATATCGGCTATGATCTTGGCGGTGTCCAGATTATCCTGTGTCAGGATATCTTTTGATGTGGATTTTTTTGCGTTGATCACCCCTACGACTTTACCGTTTTTGACTGCCGGCACGCTCAAACCGGATGATATTTCCTCATATTTTTTCAAATGGGTGAAATTTTTGTTGTGGGAAATGTCCCCGACGATCAGGAAGGGCTTCTTTTCGGCGGCGGATCTCCCCGCTATCCTTTCTCCGACCTTGACGCGGATTCCCAGTTTCTTGCCGGCAACTTCAGCGCTCTCTTCTCCCGATGAGACTATTTCGATCTCATCCGTGTCATCGTGCTTCATCATAAAGGAACAGCCGTCCGCTTTTATGAGTTCCGCCAGGATTTTAAGGGCCGTTTCCACAACTTTTTGTTTTTCCGCTCCGAGTTTAGCATCACTGACAAATACAGGCATCTGTGTATCCTCCTAATCTTCGCTTCGAGCGCATCCGCGCTTCCAAAACCCCAAACACGGCAAGCCAAGCAGTTGGCTTGCTCCACCTTTACTTTAAAACTACTGGAGGTGGCGGGAGTCGAACCCGCGTCCGATAAAGCACCTTCCGGGTATCTACAGGCTTATTCTGCGTTTTAAATTTCCCCAGTAGCCGTCTTCCGCAGACGAAATACGGCAAGGGTAGTTTCCTGTTTTCTCACGCGAAAGAGGGAAACGCTCTTCCGCGCCAGCTCACCTGATGTCGGCGTCATCCCGGCCGGCGAACGTGCCGGGGACACCGGGTAACCTTTAGCAGGTTGCCATTGCCATGTTGTTGGCAGTTTAAAGCGGTCGAATTTATATGCGGCCCACGACCATCCGCAGCCTGCTGCCTGAAAAGGACACTGTCACCGTCGAGACCTTTCACCCCCTATTTCCTTCAGAATAGTCTTTTTCTTCAGGGTATCCCGCTTGTCATAAAGTTTTTTGCCTTTGGCAAGCGCTATCTCTAACTTAACCAGTCCACGTTTAAAATACAAACTAAGAGGAACAACTGTCAAGTTTTGAAGAGATTGTTTCTCTCCTATTTTTTTAATCTCTCTTTTATGCAGCAGCAAACGCCTCTCCCTGTCGGGATCCGGCCTGTCCAGTCCCGAATACTCATACGGATTTATGTGCATGCCCACCATAAAGGCTTCTGCGCCCAGAAGTTTCACATACGCGCCCTCAAGGCTTACATTTCCCATACGCACGGATTTAACTTCACAGCCTTTCAGCTCTATTCCAGCCTCGTATTTGTCAAGGATCTGATAATTAAAATGTGCCTTTCTGTTTCTTATCTTTATTGACTTCGCTTCCATATTAGATTATTATAGCAAATACAGCCGGAGTGGCGGAACTGGCAGACGCGCTGCGTTCAGGGCGCAGTGAGCACTAGCTTGTGTGGGTTCAAATCCCACCTCCGGCAAAACACATTCCAAAAAAATCTTCACCGCCGCAGCGTGTTTTGAATTAAACAAACATTTGATACAATCCCGCTATGACCACGGAAACGCTGTTTATGCTGATGGGAGGCCTTGGGTTTTTCTTTTTCGGTATGGAACTGATGTCGGACGGCCTTAAAAAGGTTTCCGGGGAAAAACTTAAAGCATTCTTACACAGCGCAACGAAAGTTCCGGCGATGGGGGTTTTCGTCGGGGCAATCGTAACCTGCTTGATTCAGTCTTCCAGCGCAACGACAGTTATGACGGTAGGTTTCGTTAACGCCGGGCTTCTCTCCCTAAGCCAGGCAATAACCGTTGTTATGGGCGCCAATATCGGAACCACCTTCACCGCATGGCTGGTATCCTCAATGTCAATATTTAAAGTTACCAACTACTCACTGCCGGCAATAGGAATAGGTTTTATGCTGATGAAATTCGGCAAAACCAGAAAGGCGAGATCTTTCGGACAAGTCATACTTGGTTTTGGCCTGCTGTTCACAGGACTTTCTTTCATGAAAGATGCTTTTGTACCTTTAAAGAACAGCTCTTACATAATAAATATATTCGCCACATTAGGCCAGAGCCCTATATTGGGTGTCTTGACCGGAATCATTTTTACAGTTCTGTTGCAAAGCTCGAGCGCGACAATAGCCATTGTTCAGGTGCTGGCTTTTAACGGGGTCTTAGGTTTTCCGGCGGCAATAGCAATTGTACTCGGTGATAATGTGGGAACGACAATAACCGCTCAGCTGGCCGCGCTGAATACAAATATAGCGGCAAAGAGAACCGCGATGGCCCATACTTTGTTTAATGTATTAGGAACTGCTTACATGATGTTTTTCCTGTACACAGGCCTCTACGAGAAAGCGGTATATTTAATTATCCCCGGTGAAATATCGTCAAAAAGCATAATGTTCTACATTGCGGTGGCCCATAGCTTGTTTAATATCGTAAACACCATAGTATTTCTGCCAATGGTCGGCTGGCTTGAAAAAATAAGTATCCTTATGGTTCCGAAAAAAGAAGGGACTGTGGATATAGGGACTCAGTATCTTGAAAAACATATTCTCGCAACACCGGGGATAGCGCTGGATATGATAAAAAAAGAAACGGGCTATATGCTTAGCTTGGCTGCAGAATCAGTTTCATTGGCCTTTGAAAGTTTTATAAACAACGAAGTAAACAATATAAAAAAAGTAGCGAAACTGGAAGATGCCGTCGACAATCTGCAATCGGAGATAACACAGTATATTGTCGAACTTTCCGGTAAGACCCTGTCCGAGGATGAAAACAGCCAGCTGCCGGTGCTGATCCACAATGTCAATGATATAGAAAGAATCGGAGATCACTCAGAAAATATTACTGAACTTGCCGAAAGGAAAATTGAAGAGAAGCTTCCTCTAACCGCGGAAGCTGTCTTAGAGTTAGATCTTATGTGGGCTGAATTAAACAGCATGATGACAGAAACAGGACAGCTTCTTGCCGGCAGCGATATATCCGGCGCAAAAAATATACTGGAGCATGAAGAAAAGATAAACCGTTTTCAGAAAAACCTGAAAAACGGGCATGTGGACAGGCTGAACAAAGGAGAATGTAACCTGAAATCAGGCATATTGTTTCTTGATCTTGTGGATAACCTTGAAAAAATCGGAGACCATCTGGCAAATATCACAGAGGGTATTATGGGCGATATGCAGTGGAAGGGTCAAAAACATCATCAAAGATAGGGGGACAGTAGTGCGTACGCATATATTCTGCGGCAGAAAAAAATCCGCTATAACCGGCTGTATCCGCAAAGGCGTTAAAGT
>VMTH01000149.1 GCA_013791745.1 Candidatus Omnitrophota bacterium | reverse complement strand
AGTCCCTGCACCGCTACCATTATTAACCGGGAAATTGATGAAAAATAAAAAAATAAACTTTGAAAAACAGACAGTTCTGAAATTTCTCGCCTCCTGCAAAGAAAACAACATCGCCGCTCGCGGAGAAAAAATCCTTCTTGCCGTATCCGGCGGCAGCGATTCCATAGCCATGCTGGCGCTGGCATCAAAACTGAAGAATAAAATCGCGGCAGCTTACATAGACCATAGACTGCGAAATGCCGCCGGCGATGAAAAAGCGTTTGTAAAAAACCTCGCGAAAAAATTCAAGATACCTTTCTACACAAAAAGTTTTGACGTCGCCGCCGCAGCACGATCCGGAAAATCGCTGGAGGACTGCGCGCGGGAAGCGCGTTATAAACTGCTCGGCGAGATCTGTAAAAAACGCGGATTTGAGACTATTTTCACAGGGCACACGCTCTCCGACAACACGGAAACCTTTTTCCTGAAACTCTTCCGCGGAGGCGGGATCTCCTCATTTTACGGAATAGCGAGAAAAACAAAAATATTCGGTGTACCTGTCACCAGGCCATTGCTTGATTTTGAAAGAGATGAGCTTAAAAAATTCCTTGCAGCGTCAAAACTGCCTTTTATGACTGACGAATCCAACAAAGACAGGAAATTTCTCCGGAACAGAATAAGGCGCGATTTAATACCCTTTATAAAAAAACGCTTTGGAAAAAGCGTTTTGAAACACCTTTCCGCCCTTGAAAGCCAGGCGGAAGATTTAAACGCTCTCGTTAAAACGGCATCGGAAGAACTTGAAAAAAAATCCCGAAACGGAAAACTTGATAATAGCGTCTATTTGAGCTATAATAAGTTTTTGAGGAAGTGCTTTTTGGCGGAATTCCTCGGCAGAAAAGTGAATTCCCGTTACATAGACAAAATTGACGGATTTATAAGTTCGGGAAAAGGCGGAGTCTTTGAACTGCGGGACATGGATTTAACGGTGAGAAAAGGCAAATTGCATAAGCGGAGAAAAACATGAAACATCAGGACATAAAAGAGATATTGATTTCCGAGGCTGAAATAAAGAAAAAAGTGAAACAGCTGGCGAATATCCTCAATAAAGATTACAAAGGGAAAAGGCCGATACTTGTCTCGGTTCTCAAGGGAAGCGTTGTGTTTCTGTGCGACCTCATCAGGGAACTTGAATTCTCACCCGTGCTGGATTTCATAAGCGTATCGTCTTACGCTGACTCCACCGAATCATCGGGCGTCGTGCGGCTTTTGATGGATTTGCGCGAATCCATCGTGGGGAAAGACGTTCTTATCATAGAAGACATCGTGGATACGGGCCTGACGCTCTCTTATCTGAAAAGGAATCTTCTCACAAGAAAGCCCAAATCACTGAAAATATGCGTGCTGCTGGATAAAAAGGAATGCAGACTGAAAAAAATAGACATTGATTACACCGGATTCGTTATCCCGAATAAATATTGCGTGGGTTACGGGCTTGATTATGCCCAGATTTACAGGCACCTTCCCTACATAGGCGTGCTGAAATCGGAAATCTACAGGAGCCAGAAATGAAAAAGAGAAATGTGGGGCTGTCTTTCTGGGTGCTGCTGGCGGCGATCGTGCTCTACCTCAACTACAGCCAGACAACCAAGGTATCCGACGAGCAGATAAGCTACAACAAGTTCCGCACTCTTCTGGAGGCGGGTAAAATCATCTCCGTTGAAATAGTAAAAGACGAAACGATAAAGGGCGACTACCGCGCGGACGGGAAAAGCGTCAGTTTCAAAACCCCTTATCTCGACGACAAAGATCTGATAAAAGACATGCAGGCGAACGGGGTTGATTATGCGGGGAAAACCGGAGGCAAATGGCTGGGCAACCTGCTTTTCAGCTTCGGGCCCATCCTGCTTTTCATACTCGCGTGGTTTATTTTCGCCACTAAAATGAGCGGCGGCTCAAAACAGATATTTTCCTTCGGCAAAAGCCGCGCGCAGAATGCCGTCAAAGTGGAAACGACTTTCGCCGACGTGGCCGGATGCGACGAGGTGAAAGACGAGCTGGTGGAGGTGATATCCTTCCTGAAAAACCCCGAAAAATTCCAAAAACTCGGAGGACGCATACCCAAGGGCGTTATTCTTTACGGCGAACCCGGCACGGGAAAAACGCTCCTGGCCCGGGCCATAGCGGGAGAAGCCAAGGTGCCGTTCTTTTCCGCATCGGGCAGCGAATTCGTGGAAATGTTCGTGGGTGTCGGAGCGAGCCGTGTCAGGGATCTCTTCCAGATGGCCAAAGCCAGCGCCCCCGCAGTTATCTTTGTCGATGAGATAGACGCCGTGGGCAGGCACAGAGGCGCGGGACTCGGCGGCGGTCACGATGAACGGGAACAGACACTGAACCAGCTCCTTGTGGGAATGGACGGCTTTGAACCCAACACAAACGTGATCGTCATCGCCGCCACAAACAGGCCTGACATTCTTGACCCTGCGCTGCTTAGGCCCGGACGCTTTGACCGTCACATCCACATACCCAAACCGAACATCAAAGAACGGGAAGACATCCTCGATGTGCACGCTAAAAAAATTAAAATGAACAAAGACATAAACCTGGAAATAGTAGCGCGCAGAACTCCCGGTTTTGTCGGCAGCGACCTCGCCAATATAATAAATGAATCGGCACTGCTGGCGGCCAGGAAAAACAAGGAAAGTGTTGAGATGATAGACCTTGAAGAGGCGATAGACCGCGTTCTGGCGGGACCGGAGAAAAAAAGCCGAGTGATGCGCGACAGTGAGAAAAAGATCATCTGCTATCACGAATCGGGTCACGCTCTTGTGGCAAAGCTCATGCCCGACGGCGACACCGTGCACAAGGTTTCCATAATCCCCCGCGGGCCGGCGCTCGGCTACACCCTGCAGCTGCCCCTTGAAGACAGATTCATCGCCTCGAAAGACGAGCTCATCAATAAAATAAAAACACTGCTCGGAGGGCGGGCGGCGGAAAAAATAATCTTCAAACAGCTCTCCACCGGCGCCAGCAATGATCTTGAAAAAGCCACCGAGATCGCCCACAGCATGGTCACGCAATACGGCATGAGCTCACGTGTGGGGCCGGCGGTGTTCAAGGATTCGCAGGAGTCGGTTTTTCTCGGCATGGATATTTCCAAAGGTTCGCGGGTGAGCGAAAAGATGAAGCAGATCATAGATGAAGAGATCAGGAATATAATCATAAAAGCCGAGCGGGACGCCGAAAACGCTCTGACTAAAAACAGAAAATATCTTGACGCGATCGCGGAAGAGCTTGAAAAAAGGGAAATGCTTAACGCGGAGGATCTTGATAAGATCATGAAAGGCGAGGAGCTGGCGCCGTTAGCGTCGCCCCCGGCGAAAAGCGAAAACGCGGCCCCGGAGATGAAAAACTCCCCGGATGAGACAGCAAAAGAAACGGACCCTGAAACAAAAAACAACGCGGAAAGGATAAAAAAAGACGATGAACAAAAAGAAACTGTGTGAGGCCGTAAAACTCATATTGGAAGCCGCCGGAGAAGACCCTTCGCGGGAAGGCCTGAAAAAAACGCCCAAAAGAGTGGCGAACATGTACGAGGAGCTGCTCTCGGGCTATTCCGTAAAATCACCGGAAAAAATTCTCAGCACCGTCTATAAAAGTGAGAGGTACAGTGAGATAATCCTCGTGAGGGACATCCCCTTCCATTCTCTCTGCGAGCACCACATCCTTCCCTTCTTCGGCAAGGCGCATGTGGCCTATATCCCAAAAGACAGGGCGCTCCTGGGGCTTAGCAAAATACCGCGGCTTGTGGATATTTTCGCGCGGCGCCTCCAGATACAGGAACGGCTGACCCAGCAGATAGCCGACACGATCAACGGCTCCCTCAAACCTCTGGGCGTGATGGTGATAATAGAAGCCGAGCATCTTTGCATGACCATGCGCGGAATTAAAAAACCCGGCACGAAGATGACGACTTCCGCCCTGCGCGGGATCTTTATGGCAGACGCGAAAGTCCGCTCCGAAGCGATGACTCTCATCAAAAATGGCTGATTATCTGCCCCTGTCATGGAATGTGTGGCTCGGCTATTTGAGCCATGCCGCCGATATCCTTATAACGGCGGTTATCATATACTACATCCTCTCCCTCTTGAAGGGCACCAGGGCCATAGCGATTTTCAAAGGTATTGTCATCCTCGTTTTTCTGACAGTTTTTTCAAAACTTCTGAAACTCACCACACTGTCCTGGCTCCTTTCGGGCGCGTGGGTTGTGGGAATGGTGGCGATCGTCATAGTCTTTCAGCCGGAGCTGCGCTTTCTTCTGGCCAAACTCGGCAGCGGAAAAGTCGCGGGATTCCTGTTCCGCATAAAACCGGACTGGATCAACGCCATTATCGAAACCATGGAAAACGCTCAAAAAAAAGGATGGGGCGCCCTCATCGTCATAGAACTTAACATGGGAATGAAAAATTACACGGAAACGGGCATTAAAATAGACGGTGAAGTTTCGTCGGAGCTGATGCTCTCGATATTCAATCCCGCAAGCCCCCTGCATGACGGGGCTGTGGTTATAAAAGGAAACAGGCTGCTGGCGGCTTCCTGCATAATGCCCCTGACGATGGAGGAAATAGCCTCGCGCATCCTGGGCACGCGGCACAGAGCCGCGGTGGGAATCAGCGAGGTGTCGGACGCATGGGCAATCGTCTTATCCGAGGAAACTTCCTCCATCTCACTTGCCCGCGCGGGAAAACTCACAAGGAATATCTCAAGCGAGGAACTGAAAAAAGAACTCGTCGCCCTTTACAGGGTCAAAGAGTTTGACTCGGCACCATGAACAAAAAATCATACTTAAAAATCACCGCCGGGCTCATCGCCGTGCTGCTGTGGCTGTATGTCAGATATATCGTCGGTATAAAGTAATGCCGTCGCTCGGTGTCAATGTGGACCATGTCGCCGCGATAAGACAGTCGCGTTTTACGGCCTACCCCGACCCTTTGCAGGCGGCTCTCATATGCGAAAAAGCCGGCGCCGACGGCATCACCATACATCTGCGCGAGGACAGGCGGCACATACAGGAGAAAGACTGCATTCTCATAAAGAAAAACATAAAAACAAAACTCAATCTTGAACTGGCGCCGAGCCCCTGGATAACGGACTTCGCCCTTAAACTCGCTCCGGCGGATGTGTGCATCGTGCCGGAAAAACGAAAAGAGCTCACGACGGAAGGCGGCCTTGATGTCTTCAAAAACGAAAGGCGCCTCAAAAAGATCATCCCTCTGTTCAACAAAAAAGGCATCAGGGTCAGCCTATTTATAGAAGCAAACGAAAAGGCTATAGCCCTGTCAAAAAAACTCGGGGCCGACGCGGTGGAGCTCCACACAGGCTCATACGCCAATCTGCGGGGAGCCGCGAGAGCGAAGGAACTGCTGGGCATAAAAAAAGCTTCCGCTTTTGCCCTGTCACAGGGCCTGCTCCTTAACGCGGGGCACGGGCTGGATTACGAGAACACAACCGCGATAGCGCGCATAAAGGGAATGAACGAACTCAATATAGGCCACAGCATTATCGCCTACGCTCTTTTCGCCGGTCTTGACAAGGCCGTCAGGGACATGAAAAAACTCCTCGTATGAAAAAACGCAGCTGGCTGCTCTTTATTCTCATAGCTCTCCTGTGGTGGCTCAGTTTCTACGCAAAACGCAGAAAAACAGAGATCCAATTACTGCCTCAAGCGGGGATCACCCGGCCATCCCTTGAAGAGATAGAGGCAAAGGAAAAAGCGCTCAAAGAGCGGCTTATCGAAAAAGCGCGAAAAACTTTTTTTGAATCAAAAGGCAGAGAGGCCAAAGACACAAACGAGCTCATAGAAGAAGGCCTTCTCAGACCAGATATTTTCTGACGGTTTCCTCGTCCGCGGCTTCGGCTTTTCGCACAATGTCCGCTTCCCCGGCAGTGCGGATGATAAATTCATGCGTCTTGCCGCTGTATCTGGCGATTATGGAAAGCGCCAGATCAATGTCGCGCATATCCGACAGAAGCGCCCCGGGGCCGGGAGCCCCTGAAGGCAGTATCCTTATGAGGCCGACGGCATTGTCCGAGAGGAATTTATCTTCTGAAGCCTTACGGGCGATCACGAGCTTGGATCCTTTTTCAAGACGAAAATGTCGGCCCGTCATAAGATGACGGCTCCTCAAAAGATCGAGTTCGCCGTGGATGACGGCGTCTTTTATTCTTTTTGAAAAAATTTTATCAGTGAGCACGCATCCGCCGGCGGGTGTGGCAAAGCCGCTGAGGGCGTATTTTTCCGCCAGCTCAAACTGTGTTTTACGGCTTTTGCCTGAAACGGAAAACATCTCGTCTCTTTTAATGATCCCTTTTTTCTCGGCTTCCGTTGGCGGCAGGAGCGCTCCGCACAACGGCCTGATGATCCTGCCTTCCAGCGCGGTCTCTTTCTCGGCTTTAAAAAGATCTCCGATCTTCTGAGACATCATCCTCTGCGCCAGCACCTCACCGGTTATTAAAAATTCCGCGCCCAGCTCTATGGCATATAATTTCGCTTTTTTTAGCATCATTATGTGACAGTCCAGGCAGGGATTCATCCCCTTGCCCATACCGAATTTAGGCTTAAGAATAATTTCAAAATATTCCTCGCCGAGAAAAATGTGCTTCAGCGGAAGTGACATCTTTTCAGCCAGGGCAAACACCTCTTTTTTCGCCCGCGAAAAGGGCGTGGAAAAAACAACGCCCGAAAGATCGAAGATATCTTCCGTGAGCTTCGCGGCGAGCGACGAGTCCAGACCGCCTGAGAAAAGTATAACCGCTTTATTTTTCATAGAGTAGAGTAATGGGGACGGTTCCGTAGCCATTGCTTCTTGCTTCCTTAAATCTCGCCGTAAAAGATGTCCAGTATATCGCTGTCAAACTCTCTCAATTCAGCGTCGCTTATGAGAAGCTGCGCATACGACTCGTCCGGCGCGGTATTTTTACGCGCGTAAAAAACTCCGGTGACAACGAGCAATGCAAGAACGGCCATTGCCATCGCCGGGCGGTAAAAAAAAGCCGGACGGAATGACGGGATGAATGAGAATTGGCGCACGGGTTTCCTCATGGCTCTTATGACATTATCTTCAAAGCCGTCGGGGGCCGGGGGCGCTTTAATGGAAGTTATGAGCTCCGATAGGGCGTAGAGGGCCTCCAGTTCCGCGGAACAGGCCGGACATGTTTCAATATGGCTTTTTACCGGAGAGGCAGCATCGCCGCTCAGCTCGCCGTCTTTGAATACGCCTAAAAGCGAAAGGCATTTTTTACATTCCATTTAACGCGGCCTCCTTCATTTTTTTTCTCGCTCTGAATAGCATTATCTTCACCCGGCCCAGAGGGATCTTAAGCGTCCGGGCTATATCATCATATGACATGGCCTCTATCTCACGGAGTATCACAACGCTCCTGAATTTCTCCGGGAGCTGCGCCAGCAGGTTGCGGGCCCGGGCCTCGTTCAATAGCGTTTCTGGAACATCCGCGCCCGGCGAGATCATACTGTCGCTCAACTCCACCGTGTCAGTTCTCCTCTTCCTGAGGTAATCCTTGCATTTATTGATCGTAACGCGGTAAAGCCATGTGGAAAGAGAGGAATTGCCGCGGAATTTATGGATTTTTCTGAATACCGCGATAAACACATCCTGGGCGATATCGTCAATTTCCGGAGCCATTCCCGAAAAAGAATGGATGATGCGGTAAACAGCGTTTTTATAAAGCGCCATAAACTCCCTGTAGGCATCCTCATCCCCCTTTTTTAATCTTTCTATGAATTCTTTCTCTTCCATAATGTTAGACGCCGCATGAGGCGCTTTTGTTACACTCCCGGATGAATATCCCCGACAGCGGCGCTGTCGAGTTTAACAGAATTGAGCGCGGCGGTCAGGTCAGAGGCGTTTATCTTTAATTCCCTGAACCGCCCTTCGCTTTTGACGGCAAAACGTGAGGCGGTTTCAAATATGTCCTTATCTAATTTCCCGCAGGAGGCGAATTCCTCAAAAATACCGCAATCGGAAAAAAGTTGCCGCAGCATCACAAGTTCATCTATGCGGTTCAGTACAAAAAGACAGGCAAGAATACCGGCGCCAACCAGTTCGCCGTGGAGAGGGCGGGCGAGTTCGCGCGAATCGGGAAAAACCTGTGTAAAACCGTTTGCCAGAGCGTGGGCGGTGCTGGCCCTGAAATCGGCGCCGCCCAGCGTGCTTATAAGCCCTGTGTTGATTATACAAAGACGGCTCAGCGAAAGAACCGTTCCCCTGTCGGTGGAATTTTTAACTGCGGGAACGCCCATAAAAAAGCGTTTCAGCATATCACGGGCCATCGCGGCCACACTGCTGTCTGCGCCGCCGTTAAATGTGAATTCATAATATTTCGCGCAGGCATCCGCGATACCCGCAAAAAGCAGCCGCCTCGGAGCCGAGCAGAGTATCTCCTCCGCGAGAATCAGCGTATCGGGGCATTTAAGATGTCTGTCCTCTTTCAAAAAATTACCCTGCTCGCCGTAAATAACGCTGTGAGGCGTGAAAGCCGCGCAGGTCGAACCGGAGGTCGGAACAGCTACGAGCCGGCAGCCGGTTTTTGCGGCTGCACTTTTGGAAGCGTCCATCGCCTTGCCGCCGCCGAAAGCAAAGATAAAATCACTTTTGTGGGTCTTTACCCCGGCAGCGAGCCGGGAGATCTCAGTTTCACAGCACTCGCCATTGAATCCGGCATATATTTTCGCTCTTTTCCCGAGCGCCCCGTTTATCAGTGACCCGTGAATTTCATGAACATCTTTCGGCCCTATTATAAAACATCTTTTCCCCTCGTCGTTCAGGGCTTGAGCCAGGTCCCCTGTTTTGCACTGAATGATTTTTCCGGGCAGAATCGAAATGTTCATCACTGGATCTTAAACTGGATGTTATAAAGCCGGCTGTAATAACCGTTCTTTTTCAGGAGTTCATCGTGCCGCCCGCTCTCCACCACCTCTCCGGAGGAGATCACCGCTATATTATCCGCCCGGCGCACGGTAGAAAGCCTGTGCGCTATGACAACCGTGGTCCTGGTGGTCACAATGGCGTCAAGAGCTTTCTGGATCTGCATTTCAGATTCCGTGTCCAGCGCCGAAGTCGCTTCGTCGAGTATAAGGATGGGCGGATCCATAATAACCGCCCTGGCTATGCATATACGCTGAGCCTGGCCGCCGGAAAGCGTCGCCCCTCTTTCTCCTATGATAGTATCAAAACCCAGCGGCATCTCCCGAATAAAATCATAGGCGTTAGCCAGCTTCGCGGCGCGGATAACATCCTCCTCGCTCGCGTTATCGACTCCGTAAGATATGTTATTCCTGACGCTGTCCCTGAACAGCATAATGTCCTGTGATACGATTCCTATGCTGCGCCGGATCTGGGCAAGTTTAAAATCCCTGATATCCGCGCCGTCTATCGCAATCCTCCCCTCTGTCGGATCGAAAAAACGGGGTATGAGATTGGCTATTGTTGTTTTTCCGCCGCCGGAAGAACCAACGAGCGCGCAAATAGAACCTTTTTTTATCTGCAGATTTATGTTTTTCAGCGCTCTGTCGCCGTCGCCATCAGCGAAATAAGAAAAAGAGACATTCTCAAAGCTGATGCTGTTTTTCAGACCTGTGAAATCCTTAGCTCCGGGTTTTTCTTTTACAGTTATATCGGCGTCAAGAACGCGGAAGATCCTTTCCGAGGCCGACAATGAGGACTGGAGCATCTTGTTCAGATCGGCCAGGCTCTTAATGGGCGCGTAAAAATTAATGAGAGCCGCCAGATAAGCGACAGCCGTGCCGACGCTGACCGTTTCCCTGAAGATGGCGTTGATAACATAAGCGCCTATAACGAGAGATATCGTGTAAGTGATTATCTCCAGCACCGGCCTCTGCATCGTCTCCGCCCGCAGGAGGCGCATGATGACATTGAAGTAATCCTTGTTGCTCTCCTCCATTCTTTCAATTTCCCTTTTTTCGCGGGCAAAGGCTTTCGTCACCTTTATGCCGCTTATCCTCTCGGCCAGGAGAGCGTATATCTGGGCCATCTTTTCCTGTGTCTGACGGGAGGTCTTTCTCATTTTCCGCGCAAAAAATTTGATTGGGAACATGATCAGCGGGAAGAAGATCAAAGACGCGAGCGTCCACTGCCAGTTGAGCGCGAAAAGAACGACAAGCAGGCCCGCGCAGCTGAGCCCGTCCCTGATCAGCTTGACAGGCACGGAGGTTATGGCGTTCTGCACATACATCATGTCATTGGTGAGCCGTGAAAGAAGAGCCCCCGTTGTCCTCTTAATGTAGTAATCCAGCGAAAGGTTCTGCATGTGAGAGTAGGTTTCATTGCGCACATCTATTATAACCCTCTGCCCGATATAGGCGAGAAGATAATTCTGTATGTACGAGAAAACGGCGTGGATTACGGTGAGGACGATCAGCGCCGCTGAAAAAAGTATGACAAGATTGGCGTTCCTGCTCTCGATCAGTTTATCGAGGCCGGGCTTGAGCAGATAAACGCGTCCGCTTTTAATGGCGGCCACGACGATCATGCACAGGAGGGCTTCAACAAAGCGGATACGATAGGGTTTAAGATACACCGCCAGCCTTTTCATAATATCTTTTGTTTTCACGAAATCCCCCCGCCCCTGACAGCCAGCAGCTTTTCTATTTCTCCCACAATATTCTCTTCCGCGTTTTTTTTATCGAGCAACGGCCTCAATTGAAGGAGCTCGGCGGAAATTCCGAGCAAATTATCTTTTTTAAGCATACCCCTGACTTCGCGTAAGATCCTGAAAGGAGCCGCGGCCGATTGGATCAGCTCAGGCGTCACGGATTTACCTGCCAGAATATTAGGCATACCTATGAATCTTGTCTTAACGATCTGTTTGGCGATGAAATAAGAGACAAACGATGTCTTATACATGATCAAAGTCGGGATGCCCAACATCGCGTTCTCAAAAGACGCTGTGCCGGATGACGATATCGCCAGGCGCAAGTTTTGGCGATGGGAATAATCTTTATCTTCAAGAAGCTCGCAGTTATTCGGCAAAGACGCATAAAGCGCTTTGGGAAGAGACGGGGCCTTAAAACATTTGAAACGGAAGTTGCCCTCACTGCCGAGAAGATTTACAACCTTGACCATAACCGGCAGATGCCTGTCCAATTCGCTTTTTCTGGAACCGGGGAGCAGCCCTATATAGGGCGATTCGGGGTTATATGCCGGCGGCGGCAGCATTTGAGCGAGGGGATGACCCGGAAAAAGAGCGCTCACCCCATTTTCAAGATAGATTTTTTCCGCAAAAGGAAAAACAGGAAAAACTTTACTGACATATTTTTTTATTTTTTTTATCCTCCCGAAGCGGCTCGCCCATATCTGGGGACAGATATAATAAAACACCGGCGTGCCCGCGGCGGAAAAAAGAGGCAGAAGTTGTGAATTAAAACCCCAGAAATCAACCATAACCGCCGCGTCGGGGCGATCCCTTTTGCAAAATTCTTTGATCCTGCCGAGGAGACGCCGGAAAAAAAATATATTTCTGACCGGCTCTATAAATCCTATGGCGTTCCTTCCTGAAACATCCTCTATTATATCCGCGCCGGCCTCCCGCAGAGCCGCTCCGCCGACAGAGGAGACATCCCAGCCGGACCCTATAAATGTTTTTGCCAAACGCGATGCGAACACATCGCCTGAAAAATCACCGGCTGAAATAAAAACTCTCACTTTATTCCAAGTATACAAATGTGATGTTCATCGGCCAGAGCGACGCTTTCTTCCTGTTCGAAAAAAAGCGCCGACCCCGCCTCGGCGGCAAGAACGGATGCCCCCGAACGCACGAGCTTTTTGACGGTGCGCAGGCCTATCACAGGCACATCAAAACGGGTATCCTGTTTGGGCCGGGCGGCTTTGACGACAACCGTTCCGGCACCGGCCAGTTCTCCCGAGCGCAAAATACACGCATCGGTGCCTTCCATCGCCTCGAGCGCCACGACAACCCCTTCTTTTACAACCGCTGTCTGGCCTATATCAAGCCCGCTTATAAGTTTCGCCGCAGATTCCGCCAGCGCTATATTGCTGAGCTCTTTTTTGGAGGGTTTGCGGCGGGTGTAGACTTTCTCTCTGAAAAGCAGGCTTTCAAGCGGAGCGACGGAAGAAAGGATCTTTATTCCCTCTTTCTCAAAAAGATCACAGACAGCCTTGAGCATTGTGGCGGCCCTTTTATCTTTAAGCGAAGCGATCAGTTTCACCGCCTTCAGGTCGGGTTTGATCGAAAAAACCGAAGCGTGCCGCACACGGCCGGCAAGAATAAGTTCCTTAACGCCCGCGCTTTTGAAAAAATCTATGGTTTTCTTAAGCTCCCCTATGTGCGCCCATATAAAAGAGGAAGCGTATTCCTCTATTTTGCCGTCCGCGTGATTTTGTATAGCCGCTATTTTCAGGTCATAGCCCTGCTTCCTGAGGTGACCCGCGACAAGGATCGGAAAACTCCCTTCGCCCGCTATTAAACCTATAAGGGCCATTCAGTATTGGAGCATTGTGAAAAGCTCCGGGCCGGGGGGGAGTTTTTTTCTGCCGTTCAAGCCGGTCAGCTCGATAAGAAACGCGAAAGAATCCACTATGGCGTTTTTCTTTTTAAGGAGCTTATATGCCGCAAGCGACGTGCCGCCGGTGGCGAGAAGGTCGTCAAGGATGATGTATCTTTTGTTTTTGACCACGGCATCCTCATGCACTTCTATGCTGTCAAACCCGTATTCAAGTTTGTAACGCACTGAGAGTTTTTTCGCCGGCAGTTTGCCTTTTTTACGTATCACGACCATCCCGATTTTCAGTTTATAGGCCAGCGCCGCGCCGAAGATAAAACCGCGCGATTCTATACAGGCGATATAGTCTATTTTCCGGCCGCGGTAATGCGAGGCCATGGCGTCAACCGCCGCGCAAAAAGCTGTCGGGTTTTTCAGAAGCGTTGTGATGTCGTAGAAGTATATCCCCTTGATGGGAAAATCCTTCACTCCCCTGATAAACTTTTTAAGATCCGTCATTTAACATCCCCCTTTCACAAATCAGAATTCCACACCCTCTTCAAGAAGGTAACTTTTCATTTTTTCCAGAGCGCGGCGTTCGATCTGACGCACGCGTTCCCTCGTAATTCTATATTTTTTTGCCAGAATTGACAAAGAGGCCGGCTTTCCGCCGTGCATTCCGCTGCGGCAGCGCAGGATGTCCTGCTCCCTAGGCAGAAGCCGTTTGAGGGCTTTGACGAGAAAAATTTTTCTTTCGTTGCAGGAAGCTATATCCTCGGGCGGGCCTTCTTCCGACACGATTATGTCTTTAAGGAATATCTCCTCGTTCTCGTCGATCGGCATATCAAGAGATATGATGTTCTCCCATGCCTGAATATTGCCCAGTATTTTCTCCACTTTATCCTCGGATGTGCGCATCTCTTTCGCAAGTTCCTTAGCGCTCGGATTCCTGTGCAGTTTCGCCTTGAGCTTGCCCGCAAATTTCAGCGCCTGTTTTATGTGCGTGTCGGTGTAGGTGGGGATATAGATCATTTTCATCTGATTCATCAGGGCCTTTTGTATGGATTGCTTCACCCACCAGTAAGCGTATGTTGAAAATCTGTAGCCGTATTCGGGCTTGTATTTCTCTATCGCCCTCATAAGGCCGAGCGTGCCCTCGCCTATAAGATCCAGGAGGCTGAGCACCTTCTGACTGTGAAGATATTTTTTCGCTATAGACACCACCAGCCTCAGATTCGACTCTATGAGTTTTTGTTTCGCCCAGACATTTCCCGTGCGGGAAAGTATTACCAGCTTCGAGAGTTCGTCTTCACCAAGCAGGGGGATGTCCCCTATTTCCTTGAGGTAGATTTTAACGGAATCAATTTTTTCCATAATTCAGTTCAGATACATCATCGGGTCATAAGCTTCCGTGCCGAAACGTATCTCAAAATAAAGCACTCTGCCGCCGTGTTTTTTACTGCTGCCGCAATTGCCTACCAGAGCGCCGGAGGCGACAGTATCGCCGGTCTTTACAGACACACTGTCAAGATAAGCGTAAACACTGTGATAACCGCCCGCGTGCTTTATTATAACGGTGTCGCCGAAATTCCCCGCTTCGCCGCAAAAAGAGACTATCCCTGACGCTGATGCCTTAACAGCCGGCGAATCCGCTTTTATCACAATACCCAGCGAGCGGACAAGATCGATTTTGCCGAAATGCTCCACAATCTTGCCTTTGACCGGCCAGGAAAAGGAAACATCCGCACTCTGAGCGGGTTTTGACGCCCTTTGCCGCTTTTTTGACGCGGCGGGACTCTTGGCGGAAACAGCGCTCTCCTCCGCGGGCACCTTCAACTTCATGCCGGGATATATGCGCGAAGGATTTTGAATGTCATTGGCATTTACAAGGGAGAAAAAATCCGTTTTATTTTTCCGCGCGATGGACCAGAGCGTGTCACCCCTCCTCACATAATACCAGTTGTGGCCCGCCGGCGGAGGAATACAGCCCGCCAGTAGGATAATAACAACACAGCAGAGGCCTTCCCGTGAATTCTGTCTGAAAGAATCAAAAAACAAACCACCTCCTGATTTTTATACGCAACAGCCTTTTTTTATCAAATATAAGGCCATCAGACAATAATCCGCCTCTCATTCAGTCTATCGGCAGCCAGAGATTGGAAGGAGACCTCTTATAGCGCTTGGACAAAAACCCCGACTCCGTCTTGATGAACACAGTGAAGAGCTCCGCCTCACCCACTCTGAACACGCATACGAACCTGTCTCCCGGCAGCGTTTTTCCGGGATGGCCGTTTATAACAACATCTATTATTTCCGGACAGGATCCCTTCACCTCCAGCTTGCCGTCGCCGATATCGGTTATGGCTTCCACTTTGATCGCATCCCTGCTCTCTGGCCCCCTCACAAAATAATAAAAAGAGCTCCATTTGCTCTCAAAGCCGTCTTCTGAGAGAAGCGCGGCCCTTAAATAATAACCTCCCGGAGGAAGAGCATGCTGCGCCGCTTTCACATCCGCCGACCGCGTGATATATTTGTCTTTTATTATATCTTTGAACTTTTCATCCGAAGCTATCTGTAAATGATATTTTTCTCCCTCTTCAAGTTCGCGCAGATTATTCAGATCACTTATCGCTTCCGGTAAAGGCACGGGCGCTTCCGGGGCGGAATCAAAAGCCACAAGAGTCCTGAAGCCCTCTTTCACTTTCACCGTTTTTTTCTGCGCGGTGACATCCACCTCACCCCGGTGCACGCTCAAACGCACGTCCTTATCCGCCGAGGTGTTTATATTATACTGAGCCCCACCGACGGGACTCACTTTCACCCCGCGGCTGGCCATCCGGACATCATCCGCGCTGATATTGCCGGCGAGAAAACTCGCGGCAGGGCGCTCTTCATTTTCACTGAGAAAAACCAGCGAGTCGGGCGCCAAAAAAAGATTTCCTCCCGCCAGGAATTCAAGTCTCGCCGAGCCGTCGGATAAAGTCATTATCCCATCACCGGGGAAAAGCCGGCGACCGGGCTGGAGCTTTTCCCACCTGATCTCCTTTTCTTTTCTTGTCAGCACAATAGGACTGACGGCGGCGGTATCGCACACTTTTTCTTTCATGAGATCTCTCGGTATGTTCACGAACGGGCTCTGAACAACAGCCTTACCGTCTTGAGGCAGAAATTTATTCCGCCTCCGGAGCTCTTTTATACGGGATGGCTCCTTGAGATATTTTTGAGCGATGATCTCTGTGGTGGTGCCTGGCGGAATCTTTACTTCAACGATAACCTCACGCCCCGGCGCATCCGCCAAGGCAGACGAAGCGCTTTCAGCACGCCCCGGCGCACTTGCAGCTTCCGCGTAAATAAATACGGCTGTAAAAAAACCAACAGCGGCAAAAATATTTTTCAGCATTTTCTGTCAGATTGCGGCAGGCCTTCCGGTATCTCAAAAATAAAATTACTGCCTTTCCCCGGTTCCGATTCCGCCCATATTTTTCCCGAGTGCGCTTTCACTATTTCTCTTGATATCGTCAAACCTATGCCGGTGCCTCCGGCAAGAGCACCCGGAAGGCGCTGGAATTTGTCAAATATTTTTTCGCAGGAATCTTTCGGCATCCCCGGCCCGGTGTCCCGCACCTCCACCCGCACGGCGTTCCGGACCCGGGAGACTTTCACCAGCGCTTCTCCGCCTTTAGGGGTGAATTTAACGGCATTTGCTACCAGATTCACTATCACCCTCTGTATGAGTTCGCCGTCAGCGTTGACCCTGGGGCTTTCCGAGGGCATAACGCTTTTGAGCTCGACGCCCTTTTTTGCCGCCATGCCCGATAAGCCCTCAATGACGTTTGAGACGAGAAAATTAACGGGCACGCTTTTTATCACGGGACTCATCTTTCCGGCTTCAAGTCTTGCGGCGTCCAGAATATCGTTTATCATACTCTGCAGCCTTTCCGTTTCCTTGGCCATGGCTGAAAGATAATGCTTCTGTTTTTCGCTCAACCCGCCCGCGCTTTTTATGCCCATGAGCTCTATAAAACCGCTGATGGATGTCAGCGGATTTCTCAAGTCATGCGCTATCGCCTGCATAAAGAATTCCTTCATGCCGTCCAATTCCCTTTCAATGCTTATATCTCTGAAAACTGTCACCGTGCCGAGGTCCGCGCCCGCTTCCGTGTGCACTGATGCCGTCTGAGCTTTGGCGAAACTCACGCCGGTGCGTCCAGGCCCGAAAGAAAATTCCCGCACAATGTTTTTGCCCCTGTTTTTAGCGACTTCCTCAAAAAAATCCCTGAGCCCGGCGTCGCAATCTTTCAAATAATCAGTAATAAGGTTGCCTTCCTTCAATCCCGAAAGCCCTAAAATCCGTTCAGACTGGGCATTCGCCAGAAGTATCTTCCCGTCGTAGTCAGTCAGGATAAGACCGTCGAAAATTGAAAATATAACCGCTTTTGTTTTTGATTTTTCCGCTATTATCCTATCTATCTGCATTTCATTGTATTCTTTGAGTTTGGCGCTCATTTTATTAAAAGTCGCGGCCAGCTCGCCGATCTCATCTCCCGAAGAAACTTTCACGCCTCTTGAAAAATCGCCGGAAGCGATGAACGATGCCGCCTCAATCAGTTCTCTCATGGGTTTTGTCACGGATTTCGCCGCGAAAAACGCCATGAGAAGCACACCGCTCGCCGCGGCCAGAAGCGACAGGACGGCGTTTCTCTTCATAAGGTATAACGAATAATAAGCGTCCTCATAAGGCTCTTCCACGATCACAGCCCAGCCCATGATTTTAGCAGGCACATAGGCGCCGGACATTTTTCTGCCGTCAAGAAAAAAATCTCTCGCGGCGGAAACGCGGGAACTTATAAAATCAGCTACCAGCGGATGCGCTCGAACACTTCCAAAAACTTCTCCGGCCGAGGCCAATATACGGCCTTCGCCGTCTATTAGAATAACGCGCCCGCTGCGGCCGACACCCGTGTTTTTGATTTCTGAAAAGAGCTCATCCAGAGAAGCCGTGATAAACAATATGCTGTCCCCGAACGGATAGGCCGCGTTTATGCGCACGCCGCCGGCGCTGATATAAGGGCTTCCCGCGGCGGGACGAGCGAGAAGAGCGGACTTAAATTCGTCCTTTCGGGAATAATCGACAGCCGGCGAATCCTGCCCCAGAGCGGGATTGTAAAATCTGTTCTTTTCTTTTCCCGAGCGTGATACGAGCGCGGCGCTTTCTATGCTCCGTGATGAACTGATCAGTGCCCTGAGAGTCCGCGGAAGCTGATCCCCCGAAAAAGCTCCGAGAGAATGGGACTGAGTTATAATCGTCAGGCTCTTTGAAAGGCTGTCAAAATAATTATCCACTTTATAAGCGGCAAGCGCCGCCGCGCTGATGTGCTCTTCCATAACCATGCGCTTCAGGGTTATCCTGTTTATATCTATAAGCCGTATCCCCATCAGAAGCAGAGGAACAAGCGAGATAAGCGCCAGAGCTGAGAGGTATTTCGCGAAAATCCCGAATCTGATATTTTTCATTCTTTTGGGGAACTTCCGGATTTCGCGAGCGTCACCATCAGGACATCCAGCGCGGCCGGTGTCACACCGGAGATCGCGGACGCGGAATACAGATCCTCCGGTTTAAAGCGCTGCAGTTTGTGTTTTATTTCCGTGGAAAGGCCGTTAATGCTTTTGTAAGAGAGCCCAGGCGGTATCTTGATCTCTCTGAGGGAATCGTACTTTTTTATATCCCGTTCCATTCTCGCTATATAGCCGCCGTAACGAAGTTCCACGACGGCCTCTTCAAGAGCCTCATCAGGGATCTTCGCTGAAGAACAGCGCTTTTTAAGAGACGCCAGGCTCACGCCCCGCAAAAGCGCGGCCTTGAGAGTAAGGTGCCCTTCTTTTTTATTCAACGCTATCTTTTTTACCGAAAGGAATTCAACCGCCCTCTCAACGTCTTTTTTAAATTTCTCCATTTTCGCGATCACATCCTTATCCACGAGGCCGTATTGCCGGGCCTGGGGCAGAAGCCTGATTTTTGTGTTCCCCTCGCGCAGGCGCAGCCTGTATTCGGCGCGCGCGGTAAACATCCTGTAAGGTTCGGAGGTCCCTTTCGTCACAAGATCGTCTATGAGCACGCCTATATAAGCGTCCGAGCGGCGCAGGGTCAGAGGAGGCAGGTCCGAAATAAAGCAGGCGGCATTGATACCCGCGATAAGGCCACCTCCGGCCGCTTCCTCATAACCGGTGGTGCCGTCTATCTGTCCGGCGATAAAAAGCCCTGCGAGTTTTTTTGATTCAAGGCTGTGCTTCAGTTCCGTGCTGTCTATGACATCATGCTCTATGGCATAGCCCGGCCGCAGTATCCGCACATTTTCAAGGCCTGCTATGGAACGCAGACAATCCTCCTGCACCTCATAAGGCAGCGATGTGGAAAGGCCGTTGGGATAATATTCGTTTGTGTTGACCCCGTCAGGCTCAAGGAATACCTGATGACGGGCCTTGTCCGGAAATTTCCGGTACTTATCCTCTATTGACGGGCAATACCTGACGCTTGTTCCTGTGATCATGCCCGAAAAAAGAGCTGACCGCTTTATGTTTTTGACTACTATTTTTTCCGTTTTTTTATTGGTGTAGGTGATATAGCACGGCATCTGTTTCGGCGGCTTCCCCGTGAAGCGCATAGAAAAAGGCAGGATTTTCCTGTCACCCTTCTGCATTATCATTTTTTTGAAATTTATACTCCTGCCGTCCAGACGCGGGCAGGTGCCGGTTTTAAAACGCATCAGCCGGTGCCCTATGCTTTGCAAGGAAGAGGTGAGCAGCTTCGACGAGGGTTCGCCGAACCGCCCGCCCTCAAAACTCACATCGCCCACGAACATCATGCCGTTTGGAAAAGTGCCGGGACAGAGCACCAGCGCCCCACAGCCCTGATAAAGGCCCCTGAGCGTCCGCACGCCGCGGACCCTGCCCTTATGAGCATCAATGGATATCACCTCATCCTGAAGAAGATAGAGATTATCCGTGTTCTCAATCATGTTCTTCATATTCTGACGGTAAATCTGCCTGTCTATCTGGGCGCGGGAACTTCTGACGGCCTCGCCGCGGGATGAATTGAGAATCCTCATCTGTATCCGTCCTGAATCCGTTATCAACGGCATTACTCCCCCGAGAGCGTCGATCTCACGAACAATGTGGCCTTTTGACACACCGCCTATAGCGGGATTGCAGGATGTGTAACCTATGGTGTCCAGATGCATTGTTATAAGGAGCGTGGGCACACCCATTCTGGCCGAGGCGCTGGCCGCCTCACATCCTGCGTGGCCGCCGCCGACCACAACGCATTTTATATCCGAGAAAGATTTGAGTTTCATCGACGGAGGATTGAATCTATTTTTGAAACCGGAATACTGAACATCACCGGTCGCCCGTGAGGGCATCTCAGCGGCTCGGAGCATTTTTTCAGTTCCTGTATCAAAGTCTCGGCGTCATGGGGCTTTATGTCGTCACCTGCGCGGAAAGACATGTGGCAGGCAATGATCTTCACGGCGCGATCCGCGAGACTTTCAAAGATATCATGATGCTTTTTGCCCTCAAGGAGACATGCGCTTATTTTCTCGAGCATATCTTTTTCGCTGCCGGTAAAACCCGCGGGAACGGCGCTTATAAAAACACTGCCGCTGTAATATTTCAGCGCCAGGCCGAGTTTGATAAGAATATCGCTGTTGTCCTGAAGGGCAGCGGCTTCATCGGTGGAAAGTTTCACCTCTATCTGGACAAGGAGTTTCTGGGAAGCGACATTGCCCTGTTTTATTTTTTGTTTTATCTTTTCGTAATTTATCCTTTCGGCGGCTGCGTGAAAATCCATTATGTGTAAGGCGTCAAAAGTTGAAAAAATAAGGAACTTCCCGTGCGATTTTCCGACATAGCGGAAACTGTCCCAACGCGGGCCGACTGGTGTACCCGGAAACGGTTCGGGGGCGACGGATTCTTTAACAGCCCCGTTTTCAAAAAGCGATGCGGAGGGAATATCCGATGAACCCTCTGCACCGCGCGGTAAAAGCTCCGAGGTGGTGTCAGTCCCGCTCGCCAGAGGATAAACGGCCGACTGATTCCTGGAATATTTGTTCCTCAGGACATCATAGACCATCTGATAAAAAGCGCGGGGGCTCTGAAACCTTATCTCTCTTTTAGCCGGATGTACATTGACATCTATGAGCCCGCTGGCCGCGGTCAGATAAATAAAAAGAGGGGGATGCTTTCCCCGCGGCAGATAGCCCTCAAAAGCGTTCTCCGCCGCCTTGAGAAAAGCGGCATTGCTTATAGGCCTTCTGTTGACAAAAATAAACTGAAACCTTCGGGAGGACTTGTAATCCTCAGGATAGGCAAAACAGCGCAGGCCCATCATGGGGTTTTCCAGAGCCGCGTAATCGGCGTTTTCAAAGCCGAAGATCTTCCTCACCCTCTCTTTCTCGTCGTCGGACGACGAAAGATCGTCAAAATAATTTTTATCGTCTATCCTGAGCGAAAAAACAATTTCCGGCCGGGAAAGCGCGTATTCCCTCACGACTCTCAGGATCTCGCCGTTCATGTATTTAGGGCTTTTAAGGAATCTCTTTCGTACAGGAGCGTTAAAAAAAAGTTTTCTCACCTCAACGGTGGTTCCCCTGGGGCAGGAAAACTCCCTGTGATCTATCTCTCTGCCGCCTTCGCTTAAAATCACAGCGCCCGTGGAGCCCGTGGAGGAAAATATCTTAACGGCAGCGACATTGGCGATTGACGCCAGCGCCTCACCCCTGAAGCCCAGCGACTGCACCGATGAAATATCGTTTTTTACTTTGATCTTGCTTGTGGCAAAAGGTTCGAGCGAGAGCTTCAGGTCTTCAAAATCCATGCCGGAACCGTTGTCCGTCACGCTTATGAAACCCAGTCCCGCCTCAAGCGCTTTTACGTCTATCCTGTCAGCTCCGGCGTCAAGGGCGTTCTCAACTAATTCTTTTACAACGGAAGCCGGTGATTCTATGACCTCACCGCAGGAAATATAATTTCTGACCTCTTCAGGCAGAACATTGATTCGCGGCATGCTTTTTTTTCGCTTCTTTATTGCAGAGATTGTAATACGCGCAATGCCGGCATTCCGTCTTTTCGCCGACCGCTTGCCTCTCCTCGCATTTCTGCCAGTCAAGAGCCATAGCGTTTATTTTTTTCTTAACCGTATTATCCAGAGAGCGGAATTCGAGAGCTATCAGAAAAGTGCCGTTTTTCTCATCGACACGCACTATTCTCGCTGTGACTTTTCTGAGATTGATATCCGGCATCTTCAAATCCAGCACTATATCGGAATTTTCAGGCAGCGGCAGAAAAGTGATCATGGCCATCCCGCCAACTGACACATCGCACATTATGGCGGGTATGTTCGTCTTACCGTCGGAACTGCTTATCTCAACGGTTTTTATAACCGATAAGGTCGGAAATCTAAGGTGTATCCTTCTTTCTGCCATTTATTTTTCTCCTGCCGTATTTTACCGTTATTTACGCCCGCCGTCAACAGCCGCCGATCTATAAATGTCCCCGAAAAGCAGCTTTAGAGCGATATAGGAAAATTTAGGAGAAAAAATCGTAAAAAAATTCCGCGTGTCTGAGTCCGTCTTCGGCGGACGAGTTGCGGAATTTTAGATTTTTTATCCGTTAAAAATTTTCCGTCTAGCGAAAACGCTCTTTTCGGTGACAGCGCAGAATATTAAAGCGCTTCGGCCTGCTTTATATATTCACCGAGTTTCCCGTAGCCGGGATTTATCTCCCTGAGCCTGTACCAGAACTCAAGGGCTTTTTTCGGATTTCCGGCGTTAACGCTGACGACGCCGGAATTGAAAAGCATCTGCTGGTCATCTCTGTAAATTTCCAGGGCTTGTTCATACTGACCGAGGGCCTGCGCGAAACGGCCTTCTTTTTCAAGAAGGAGCGCGAGATTGAGACGCGCCGCTTTCAGATAAGGGTCATTCTCTATGGCTTTCTTAAAAAAAGTTTCAGCGATACCGGCGTACTTTTTATCTTTGTACAACTCTAATTTTTCTCTGGCGGACACGCCCAGTCCATTCAAAGCCAGCGCGTGGCGCGGATTTTTTTTCGCCAGCTTTTCAAAAAAATAATCCCCCCGGTCAAGCCATAAAGGCAAATTCGTATTATTATAAATCAGAATACACCTTTTCCCCGCGTTCATCAGATGATAATCCGCAGGCAGGAAGAAAGCCGCGCGGCGAAACAGGGCATAAGCCTTCTCGTTATCGGGAGACTTGACGGCTTTGACAAAAAATATCTCGGAAACAAGCGGCGCCAACAAGATCAAAAAAGAGGCGGCAGCGGCGAACAATCTTCCTTTGCGCGTGAAAATATTCCCGGCCAAGGGCGGCACCTGCCGCGGACCGTATATCACGGCCGCGGAAAACCAGAAAATGAGCAGCTCGGTAATAGACGGAAAAGCGAAAAGATTTGTGACGGCATAAGCTATCACCGAGGCCCCCGCAGCTTTTTTAAACAGCTCTTTTGATGCTATCGCTTTTTTGATCAGAACAAATATCAGCAAAAACCATGCGCCGAATCCGGCCAGGCCCGTTTCGGTGAGGATCTGCAGCGGCCAGCAGTGACTGTATCCCGCATGCGCGAGGCCGCCTGTCTGACGGATAAAAGAAACCGGCGCGTGAGAACGGAAAAGGATTGAAAAACTTTCCGGCCCGTGGCCGAAAAGCGGTTTATCGGCGAACATAGCCAGGCTTGCCGCATAACCCTCAAACCTTGAGACGATATCGGCTTCCGATAGATCAAAGATGGAAACGGCTCTCCTGACGATATCTCCCGAAAAGCGCGGCGAACTTATAAACGCCCCCGCTATGATCAGCGCCAGAGCCGCCAGAACATTCCGCGCGGCTTTCAAGTCCGCCGCCTTAGGCGCGGCGGCCCTTTTCATCACGGACAAGCCGTGTTTTTTGCCCGCGCAGAAAATAAAAAATATAATCCCGGCGGACACCCCCACCCACGAGGCGCGGGAATGAGTCATTAAAAGAGCTATCGCGAAAAACATGAAATGAATGATATAGCCCGGCTTTGAAATCGAAAAATAAAGAGCGTAGGGCGAGACCGCCGCCAGTACGCCGCCGTAAAAATTGGGATTGCCGAAGGTGGAAGAGATCCTTCCCCCTCCCCCGGCAAAAACAGCCGCGCAGGTTAAAAGTGCCGAGAAAAGCAGAAAACCCAGCTGTTTTTTTACAGCGGCCTGCGGGAAATTTCTTAAAATCCTGAAAAGCGCTACGCCCGCTAAAAGCGAGAAAAGGCCGCTGAAATAATATCTGTAAAGCCCTGTAAAACTGAGCGCGGGATATATTGAAAAAAGCGAAAGCATAAAATAGAGCACGGGTAAACAATAAACCGGAGACTCCTCTCTGTCCGCGGCGAAGCTGTCCGCGGCAAAAAAAAGCGGAATAAACATCCAGAGAAGGATGGCTTTGGGCAAAGCGAAAGAATCGTTCAGAAAAGGCAGCGCCGCGACCGGTATCAGAAAAAATAAAATTTTTACAAAAATGGCCATCGTCGTTTTAAGCGTTGTTGCTTTTTCACAAACAAATTCAAATTGCAGAAAAAGATAATTTTAAATGCGTATTTGTAGCCGCTGCAATTTTAGTTAATGTGCTGATATTACAGCCGGAGCCCTCCGCATTCTCTAATTTAGAAATAGCCTGCTGACTGGTGTGTATTAGTTTGGCAAGCTGCCGTTGAGTTAACCCCTGGGCTTTCCGCAGTTCCACCAGAGTCACTCCCAATTTTACTAAATCATATTCTTTTTTGAATTCAACAGAAAATTCTCCAGACTTTAGTTCTTCTTTCAAACGATCTCTAAATTTTCTCACTTTGAACTTTTTCATAATTTGAATTCACCTCCTTTATACCGTGCTACAAAATCGTTTTTTCTTCTTTTGGCTTTTTTAATTTCCTCTTCAGAAACTTTATCTGTCTTTTTTATTAATCCATTGGTAAAGATAATCCTGTTCCGCAGAAAGAAAAAATAAAGCAACCTATAATGATTGGGCGAGAGCTGTATTCTGAGTTCTCTGATCCCTTCCTTTAAAATACCCGTATAAGGGCGTCTTAAATTTGGCCCTTTTTCTTCCAGCAGAGCAATAAATGACATAACTTTCGCGCGGGCTTTTATTGATAAAGAATCTAAGAAATCATCAACAGGCGATTCCCCCCGTTTGGTGACATAAAATATTAATTCATATTTTTTCATCAATGCAATAATACATCAATTTTAATGTATTGTCAATAGCTGCGGAAGAAAGCGATTTTTCCGCCCTTCTCCATCTCATATTTGCCGCCGACCAGTAACAGCCGTCATCCTCCTCCCAGCCGTAGCCCTCGACCTCGCCCCAGGGGAGGGCGCTATACCGCCCTCCCCTCTGCTGGGTAAAGCATACGATCGTCCCGCCTTTATCCGCAAATGCCGCCAGAGCGAATCTGAACTTCTCGCTGTTCTCAAGCCCGTAAAGTCCCCCCGACGGTATTATTAAAACCTTTATGTCGTTCAGGCATTCCTATAATAATGCAGGTTAGAGTTATGCGTTGTGCGTAATTATCCATTTTTTAAATATTACATCTATGATTGAATGATACCCTCCACTTTTATCAATCAAATCTTTTTCAATCAGGCTTTCAACAGTTCTTTGCACAGAAGAAGCCGATCCAAGTTTATGCTTTCGAAGATAAGCAGCAGAAAATACTTTATCGTCTTTACCTGTTAAAGCTAATGCAGTAAGAACCTGTTTTTGCTTAACGGTTAACAAATCCCAAGTAGCTTCAAACGTAGATGATTCCCGCAGTAAAAGTGTATTTAAGCACTCAACAAGGTCTTTGGCTGTAATTGTTTTTTTATCAATAGCTTTTTCCCATAAAATATGACAAAGATATTGGACATAGTACGGATGAGATTCGCAAGTTATTATGATTTGATTTGTTAATGCCGGTAAAATATTTTTCCTGTTCATTTTAAATCTGTTAATTATGAATTTAGCCAATTTTTTATCTTCTATTTTATGAAGTGGAAAAGGTTTAGCGCTTCTATAAAAAGGTCTATT
>VMTH01000148.1 GCA_013791745.1 Candidatus Omnitrophota bacterium | reverse complement strand
TTTAATTTTCTTTGTTTCGCTATTCGCAATTCTTTTGCCGGGGTCTTTTGGGTTTTTTTCACAAACCCATGTAAAAAAACTATTACTTTTTTATACCAAAAGAAAAAGAGGACTCTTATCTGTCCTTCTTTTCCTATAAATTTTAATTCAAAAATTCCATCACCAAGCGGTGATGTGTGCGGCTTCCTTAATGCCGGACCATTGTTTTCAAGCAATCCTTTCTTAAAATCAAATTTATCCCAACTGCTTTTATCTAAAGCATCAATAAATTCTTCTACCGGTTTCGTTCCACTTTCCGTTTCATAAAAAACACATGTGAATTTTTCCATTCCCCACTTCCTTCGCACACTCACTATGACAATACAACTATTTGATTGTATTGTCAAGCCCTATGTCATTCGCGCAGAGGCGGATCAATAAGAGCCGGCTGCTCCGGGGCGCAAAGAGAGTATTACTACGGGTAAATGCCTCTCAGTCGCACAGCTTCCGCCACCCTTCCGACGCCTATCATGTAAGACGCCAGACGCATGCTGCACTTTTTCTTTTTCATCATGTCCCACACGGCGTCAAAAGCCTCGGACATGATATCCGTCAGCTTGCTGTTTATCTGTTCGTATTTCCAGAAGTTGGACTGGAGGTCCTGTATCCATTCAAAATAAGACACGGTCACACCCCCGGCGTTGGCGAGAATGTCCGGGATCACAACAATATTCCTGTCCTCAAGTATTTTATCCGCGTTCGGTGTCGTCGGGCCGTTGGCGCCCTCAATGACATAGGACGCCTTTATCTTCGCGGCGTTCAAGGATGTTATCTGGCCCTCAAGGGCGGCAGGCACAAGGATATCGCATTTGAGCTCGAGGAGTTCCTCGTTGCTCACAGCGTCGCAGGCCTTATAACCTTTCAGCACGCCGTTCTTGGCTGCATATTTCTGGGCGTCGTCAATATCAATGCCCTTGGAATTGTAAACGCCGCCCGACACGTCGGAAACGGCTATCACGCGGCATCCGAGCTCCGAAACGAGTTTGCTGAAGGCTCCGCCCACATTGCCGAAACCCTGCACCGCCACCGTCATATCATGAGGTTTCTTTCCGATTTTCTCCAGGAGTTTTTTGACAACGATCATGAGCCCCCTGCCGGTGGCCTCCGGACGGCCCTGAGAACCGCCTATGCTCACGGGTTTTCCCGTCACAACGGCCGGCGACGAATAGCCCACATTCATTGAATATGTGTCCATTATCCAGGCCATCACCTGCGGATTCGTATTGACATCCGGCGCGGGAATATCCTTTTCCGGGCCTATTATTATTCCTATCTCCGAGGTGTAGCGCCTGACCATTCTCTCAAGTTCGGATTTTGAAAGTTCGGAAGGTTCACATGTGATACCGCCCTTGGCTCCTCCGTAGGGTATGTTGACAACGGCGCACTTCCATGTCATCCACATGGCGAGGGCCTTCACCTCGTCCAGCGTCACAGCGGGGTGTATGCGTATTCCGCCTTTGGCGGGGCCCCTGTCAAGATTGTGCTGCACTCTGAAGCCCTCAAACATTTTCACCCCGCCTGCGTCCAGCTTGACCGGTATGGAAACAATAAGGCTCCTCTTGCACTCGCTGAGCTTGTTGTATATCCAGGGCTCAAGGCCTATGCTCTCGGCGACAGAAGCGAGCTGCTGTTTAGCGACAAGCCATGGGTTCATAACATCCCCCGTAGATTTACTTTTCATGATTTCCCTCCTTTGAGAATATTCAGAATTTCCGATATTTTATTTTTCAGTTCGCCCCTTTCGACGATCATGTCTATCTGTCCCTTTTCAAGCAGGAATTCCGCCTTTTGAAAACCCTCCGGAAGTTTCTGCCTTATGGTCTGCTCTATCACGCGCGGCCCGGCGAAACCGATGAGCGCCTTAGGCTCGCTCATTATAACATCCCCGAGAAAAGCAAAACTCGCGCTCACACCGCCCGTGGTGGGATTTGTCAGAACGGATATAAAGGGCAGCTTCTCATTCGCGAGTTTCGCCAGGGCCCCGGAAGTTTTGGCCATCTGCATCAGCGAAAGGATACCTTCCTGCATGCGCGCTCCGCCCGATGCTGAGACTATGACAACGGGCAGTTTGTCCCTGACGGCTTTTTCCGTGAGCATCACTATCTTTTCGCCGACGACCGAGCCCATGCTCCCGCCCATAAAAGCGAAATTGAGCGCGCCTATCGCCGCGCTGACGCCGTTTATGGAGCACAATCCGCAGATAAAAGCGTCATTGTCGCCCGTTTTTTTCTGGGCTTCCTTGAGTTTTTTGGCGTATTTTTTAACATCATAGAATTTGAGAGGATCGGTGGGTTTTATATCGGAGAAATATTCCGTAAAACTGCCTTCGTCGGTCAGAAGGTCTATGTATTCTTTTCCTCCTATACGGAAATAACTTCCGCACTTGGAACAGACGTAGGAATTGGCCACGAGCTGCTTCCTGTATGTGATCTCATTGCATGAGGCGCATTTCATCCACAGGCCGTCGTCGGATTTTTTTATGAAAAAGAACATTTCAACTCCTTTACCAGAGCCCAGGGTTTTCTGCCGGCATTGAGCTCTTTCTGCACGGCGCTGCCGACGATGACCCCGTCAACATATTTTTTTATGGCTTTCACATGCTCCGGGCGGGGTATGCCGAAACCGCTCATAACAGGAAGGACTGAAGCCTCTGACACTTCCCTGAGCCTGGACGCGATCCCCGCGGGGAGCTTTTCCCTCGCTCCCGTTATGCCCTCAACATTGACATAATAAAGGAATCCGTCGCCGGAGGCGGATATTTCCTTTATCCTTTCTTTCTCCGTCGCCGGAGCGACAAGAGGTATAAAGGCCAGGCCGGACTCGCGGCACAGGAGGGCGAAATCTTTTGAATACGGATACATCATATCCGGCACTATCACCCCGTTTACGCCGCTTCCCACGGCTTCTCTTATAAAATTATCCGCTCCTTTGCGAAGCACAAGATTGCTGTATATCATCAGCACAATGGGCACCGGCACATTTTTACGCTCGGCCTTTACCAGCTCCAGCACCTTTTTGAGGGTGACGCCCTTTTTCAGCGCCATCGTGTAGGCGCCCCTTATGACGGGCCCGTCGGCGAGAGGATCAGAATACGGCACGCCGATTTCTATGATGTCGCATCCGCAGGCGGGGAGTTTTCTTAAGGCTTCCGCGGAAGTCTTCATGTCCGGCACTCCCGCGACAAAAAATATGTTGAGGGCTTTCCCCCGCGCGGCAGCGTTAATCCCGCAGCCTTCAAAAACCGAAAATTTTATGGTATTGGGGACGGTTCCTGATAGTGCCGACGCAATGCGTTTTTGACTTTTCATTTTTTGAAGCTCCGCGCGAGACTTTTCTCTATCGCCATGTCCTTGTCGCCGCGGCCGGAAAGGCACACGCATATGACGGCGTTTTTTTTCGTCTTCGGAGCAAGATGCGAAAGATAAGCCAGAGCGTGAGAAGATTCAAGAGCCGGTATGATGCCCTCAAGTTTTGAGAGGCGCTCAAAAGCTTTGATGGCTTCAGCGTCGGAAACGCTGACATATTCGGCGCGGCCGGTCTGATGGTAGAAACTGTGCTCGGGCCCCACCGACGGATAATCAAGGCCCGCCGCCACGGAATGCGTTTCAAGGATCTGGCCCTCGGCACTCTGCAGAAGATAACTGAATGCGCCGTGCAGCACCCCCGGAGACCCGTAGCATATTGAGGCGGATGTGTTCTCGGGAGATCCTCCCGTGCCGCCTGCTTCAACGCCTATGAATTTGACGGCGTTCTTATAAAAAGGATGAAAAAAACCAATAGAATTGGAACCGCCGCCGACGCAGGCGAGAAGATAATCAGGAAGGCGTTTTTCCTTTTGCATTATCTGTCTTTTTGTCTCATCGCCGATCACGGACTGAAAAAATCTCACCATCAGGGGATAAGGATGCGGCCCGACGCAGGAACCGATAAGGTAATAGGTACCTGAAGGATCGGATATCCAGTCCCTTATGGCCTCGCTGACGGCCTCTTTCAGCGTAGCGTCGCCGTTTGTCACGGGCACGACTTCAGTGCCGAGAAGTTTCATCCGCGCGACATTGACCGCCTGCCTTTCTATGTCAACGCTGCCCATATAGACAACGCATTTCATGCCGAAGAGAGCCGCGGCCGTGGCAACCGCCACGCCGTGCTGGCCGGCTCCGGTCTCGGCTATTATCCTTTTTTTGCCCATGCTCCGTGCGAGAAGTATCTGCCCGAGGGCGTTGTTGATCTTGTGCGAACCCGTGTGATTGAGATCCTCTCTCTTTAGATAAATCCGGCGTCCGTGAAAAGAAGAAAGCCTTCCGGCGTAATAAAGAGGAGTGGGCCTTCCCGAATAATCCGTCAAAAGCTGTGCCAGTTCTTTTTGAAAGGCGGCGCTTTTCGCCTCGCCGTTAAAAGCTTTCTCAAGCTCCCTGAGAGGTTTGTAGAGCGTCTCCGGCACGAACTGTCCGCCGAAAGGCCCGTAAAAAGCTTTTGTGGTAATGGGGACGGTTCCTATTAACGTTGCTATGCGTTTTTGCTTTTTCATTTTTTTACGCCCCGCGCACCGCCCTTATGAAGGCCCTGACTTTTTCAATGTCTTTGCTGCGGGGGCTGTTCTCAACGCCTGATGCCGTGTCCACGGCAAAAGGTTCTACCCCGCTGACGGCTTCGGCGGCATTGTCGGGATCGAGGCCGCCGGCCAGGAACATGGGCAGCCCCATTCCCTTCACTTGTTTCGCTATATCCGCAGAATACCTGATGCCCGTTCCTCCCGGCGTCTCCGGCGAAAAACTGTCAACGAGAAGATAATCCGCGCATTCGGCGTAAGGCAGTGCTTTTTCCACGGAATCTCCGTCGGAAAACCTGAAGGCCTTTATCACTTTCACGCCGAGCTCTTTCACCTCTCTGACAAAGTCAACGCTTTCGTCGCCGTGGAGCTGGTAAAAAGATATGCCCGTTTTCTTTATTATCCTCTTCACATCCTTCAATTCGGGGTTTACCATGACAGCCACGGAGTTGATATAGGAAGGAACCATAGAGACGAGTTTTTTAAGGGCGTTCTCAGAAACCGCCCTTTTGGAGCCCGACACAAGATTGAAACCTATGAAATCCACATCCAGCATGGATATGAAATTCACATCCTTCTCGTTCGTCACGCCGCATATTTTGATCATTGTTCTCATTTTTTCATAAAGCCCTTGATCTTCTTCACCACCGAGGAGACATCAATGCCCGATGCCTCTTTCAGTTCATCTATGGCACCGTGGGTTATAAACCTGTCGGGAAGCGCTATCCGCCGCACGCGGGAAAGCAAAGCCGCCGGAAGTTCCTCCAGCACCGCCGAGCCGAAACCTCCGGGGGCGGTGTTTTCCTCAAGCGTTATCAGGAGTTTAGCATTTTCAGCTGCCTCTGTTAATGTTTCCAAATCCAGCGGTTTGGCGAAACGGGCGTTGATAACGCCGCATTTTATTCCCGCTCCCTCAAGCTCCTGCGAGATCAACATCGCCGGGTAGACCATGCTCCCCAGCGCAGCGATGCGTACATCCCCCCCCGGGATAAGGATCTGGGCTTTCCCCTTCTCAATGAATGTGAATTCGCCTCCATAGCTCATCTCTTCCGCTTTGGCGCGCGGATAACGCACGGCGACGGGGCCGCCGTATTTCAGGGCGGAGTAGAGCATATCCGCCAGCTCCCGCACATCTTTCGGCGCGGCGACGGTCATACCCGGGATCAGCCGCAGATATGAAATATCAAAATTACCGTGATGCGTGGGGCCGTCATCACCGACGAGTCCCGCCCTGTCCACGGCGAAAACAACGCTCAGATCCTGCAGACAGACATCGTGTATTATCTGGTCCAAAGCCCTCTGCAGAAAAGTTGAGTAAAGAGCGACAACGGGTTTTATGCCCTGCGAGGCGAGACCCGCCGCGAAAGTGACGGCGTGCTCCTCGGCGATGCCGCAGTCAAAAAAACGGTCCGGAAATTGTTCGGCGAAACGCAGAAGGCCCGTGCCGGCTGGCATGGCCGCGGTTATGGCGGCTATCTTACCGTCTTTCGCGGCGAGGTCGCACAGGACCTCGCCGAAAACATCGGAATAGCTCTTTGATGACGGAGCGATATCGCCGCTCACTTTGTCAAAAGCGCCCAGGCCGTGGAATGAAGCGGGATTCTCCTCGGCGGGTTTGTAGCCCCTGCCTTTCTTCGTTATCACATGGAGAAAAACCGGGCCCTTGAATTTTTTTATCCTACTGAGAAGCGATATGAGCCGGTCAAGATCATGGCCGTCCACGGGGCCGAAGCAGGAAAAACCCATCTCCTCAAAGAACATGCCAGGGAAAAGTATGGTTTTAATGCGGCGGGCTATCCTGAGTATCTCAAGGCCCACGACTTTGAGCCTTTTGAGAAAATTCACGACGGAATCTTCCGTTTTCTTCACGATGCCCAGCGAGAATATCCTTGTCAGCATGCTCCCCACCGCTCCCACGCGCGGCGAGATGAACATATTGTTGTCGTTCAGTATCACAAGTATGTCCTTCCCCGAACATCCGGCGTTGTTGAGGCCCTCATAGGCCAGCCCGCCTGTCAGCGCGCCGTCGCCGATGACCGCTATCACTTTGTTTTTTTCGCCTTTCATGTCGCGCGCGCAGGCCATGCCGTAAGCGGCGGAGATGGAGGTGGACGCATGGCCGACGCCGAAAGCGTCGAAGACGCTCTCCGTCATTTTCGGAAAACCCGATATCCCGCCGAACTGGCGGTTCGTCTCAAAACGCGAGGCGCGGCCCGTCAGTATCTTGTGCGCGTAGGCCTGGTGGCCCACATCAAATATTATTTTATCCTTCGGGCAGTCAAAGACATAATGGAGCGCCGTGATAAGTTCCACCGCGCCCAGGCTTCCGCCGATGTGACCGCCTGTTTTAGAGCAGGTGTCTATTATTTTCTCCCGTATCTCCTCCATGAGCCCCGGCAGAAGATCCCTGCGTATGAGCCGCAGCTCGCGCGGGGAATTTATCATATCAAGGATCGCCATATTCAGAACTCCCTTTCCCTCAGCGCGCCGGACAGTTCTAAAAGAGCCGATGTGTCATAGGGAAGTTTTTCGAGAAAACCTTCCGCCTCGGCGCTTATCTCGTTGACCATCCGCATGGCTTTGGCAAGCGTGTAAAATTTCAGCACCGTCAGCTTATCATTTTTTTCGTCGTTCCGGGATTTTTTATATTTTTTCATGTCGCCCACCCTGTCGAGCATGTCATCCCGCACCTGGAAAGCCATGCCGAGGCGCCGGCCGAAAGACGCGAAACTGCGCGCGTCCTTTTCGGGGGCTCCTGCCGCCGCGGCTCCGGCGCCACACACAGCCGCGAAAAAAGCCGCCGTCTTGTTCAGGTGAATGTACCACAGTGCTTTTTCCGAGCGGGACTTTTTCCCCTCCTGCGCCATATCGGCGGCCTGGCCCGCTATCATACCGGGCGAACCCACGCCGGCGTTTACCATGGCCGCGGCCCCGGGGAAAGAACCGTAAAGTATTTCCAGGCCTCTTGTCAGGAGCGCGTCACCGGCGAGGATAGCGGTTGAGGAACCGAATTTTTTGCACACCGTTTCTTTACCCCTGCGCATATCATCGCCGTCCATTATATCGTCGTGAACGAGCGAATAGGCATGGATGAACTCAATGCCGCAGGCGAAATCAAGGACTTTTTTCTTCATCTCCGGCGGAATATCCTTTTTTACCGCTTTTACAACATCCATAAAAAGCAGGGGCCTTAACCTTTTTCCGCCCGTCTTCATGCAGTAGACCAGCGCCCGGTCAAGGGTTTTCGTGAAGGCACATCCTGCGGGAAGAAGGCTCAGGAGTTTTTTTTCAAGGGCCGCTTTTTCAGAACTCTTCTTCATCAAATTTCTCCGTCGTGACAAGGCCGCTCTTCTTTGAGATTATCTCTATTTTCCTCTTGGCTTCCTCCAGACTTTTTTTCATCTCGGCGGCCTTCTCTATCCCCTCTTCAAAAAGTTTTATTGACTCATCCAGCGGGGCCTCCCCCTTTTCAAGAAGAGCCACGATATCCTCAAGGCGCTTCAGGTCCTTTTCAAAATCTTTTTTGGAAGCGGTTTTCTTTTCGCTCATATTTTCTCCTTTGTCTCCAGCACTTCGCATCCGAGAGCCCCGGCTCCGAGCCGAACAGTTATCCTTTCCCCCGGCTCGGCGTCTGAAAATGTCTTTATCACCCTGCCCCCGGCTTTCTCGGCGATGGCATAACCCCTCGCGAGAGTGCTCAGGGGCGAAAGTATATTCAGCCTCCCTGAGAGTGTTTTGATCTTCTCGCCGCAATCCTCGAACATCCTGCCTTTCGCCGTCAGAAAGCCCTCAAGAGCTATGTCAAAACCCTGCACAAAACGCGACATGAAGAGCGCCGGCTCCCTCAGATAGGGCCTCCTCAGCGCCGCGGCCAGCCTGTCGTCTATGCCCGAGAGCTTTTTGTTCAGGGCGTTTCTCAACCTCTCTGCGGCGCCGTCAACGCTTTTGACGAGTTCCTCTTTCCTGCCCAGCACTATTTCGGCGGCAACCGACGGCGTGGCCGCGCGCACATCGGCGGTGAAATCGGATATCATCCAGTCCACCTCGTGTCCGACCGCCGATATGACGGGGATCTTTGAGGCGAATATCGCCCGGGCCACGATCTCCTCGTTAAAAGCCCAGAGGTCCTCCAGCGATCCGCCGCCGCGGCCGACGATGAGAACATCTATATCGGGAAAATGGCTGTTCATTTCCTCTATGGCCGTGGCTATCTCACGCGGAGCCTGGGCGCCCTGCACCCTGACCGGATTTATCAGAACATGAACATTTGAAAATCTTCTTTTGAGGACGGTCAGAATATCCCTTATTGCCGCGCCCGTGGGAGAGGTTATCACGCCTATTTTCTGCGGCATTGACGGCAGCGGCCGTTTTCTTAATTTGTCAAAGAGGCCCTCTTTCTCGAGCTTTTTTTTGAGTTCCTCAAATTTTTTCTGCAGCTCGCCAACGCCTTTCTCATACATCTCGTCAACCAGTATCTGATAGGAGCCCCGCACGGGATAGAGCGTCACCGTGCCCTTCACCCTGACCTTCAGCCCGTCCTTCGGAACAAATTTGAGAAGCGCGGCCTTGAAACGGTACATCACCCCCGATATCTGTCCGCCGGCGTCTTTGAGCGAAAAATAACAGTGCCCCGAGCTGTATTTTTTGAAATTGGAGAGCTCCCCGTCAAGAACTATGCCCTTGAACTCATTTTCGAGCATAAGCTTGGCGCGGTTGTTCAGCTCCGTCACCGTGTAGATCTTATCTATCGTGTCCATGGCCTGGATTCTAATAAATAATGACGCTTTGTTAAAGATGGAAAAAAAAGGAATGGTGACAGAGGTTGACTTTCGTGACTTGTTGAAAAAGGATAAGGCGGACGCCCTGCTTTTTCTTTTTCTTCTGCAATGCAAGGGGACAGCCGTGAGGGTTTCGCCGTCGGCGGCTCTTAATAATTGAGCATGAAAAGCATTTGACTTTTGAAAAAATATAGCCATAATACCTTTATAGTCAGCTGCTTTTTAAGGAGGGATATCGTGCCATATTTATTAGTGGGTTTGATCGCGGGCGTTCTCAGCGGGATGATAGGGATAGGCGGCGGCATATTCATAGTGCCGGCGCTGGTGTATCTTTTCGGCTATTCCCAGCACATGGCGCAGGGAACCACTCTCGCCATGCTGATCCCCCCTATCGGCATCCTCGCCGCGCTAACCTATTACAAGCAGGGACATGTCAATCTGCCCGTGGCCGGACTTCTTTGTCTGGGATTTGTGCTCGGCGGTTTGATCGGCGCTAAATTCGCCGTCGGGTGTACTGAAATAGTCCTGAGGAAAACCTTCGGTGCCTGCCTCCTGACAATTTCCCTCTACATGATATTCAAGTAATTTTTTGCAAAAAGCCTTTTCACGGCAAAAACACTTTTGCCGCCGAATATAACCGGAATATTTTTGGCGGAGCGTTTCAAACTATCTTCGAATGTCAAACAATTACGCCCAATTGAACAAATCCTCGGGCGGGAATAGCCCATATCTTTTTTATTAGTGGAATTGTAACAAGAACAACAAAAGCAGAAAATATAGAAGATTACACAACAAACGTTTCATAAAATTAATCATCCTTTAAT
Source organism: Candidatus Omnitrophota bacterium (assembly GCA_013791745.1). Classification (NCBI taxonomy): domain Bacteria; kingdom Pseudomonadati; phylum Candidatus Omnitrophota; species Candidatus Omnitrophota bacterium. The sequence goes on along the minus strand of VMTH01000148.1, from coordinate 2,066 downwards.
CCGCTATCTTTTTCATCTGATAATACAAATAAGGTGATTTCCGGCCGGCAGAAAAATCTCACGGGCAGAAGATATGTTCCGATGCCTCTGGTCACATACATTAAGCCTTTCTTTTCCCTGATAAATCCTGAAGCATATTTTTTGCCATATATTGAAGGGACCAGCGGTGGTCCTATAAAAGGAATAACGACCTGCCCTCCGTGTGTGTGACCCGCCGCAATAAGATCTATTCTGTATTCATACAACTTCAGGATTTTAAATAAATCAGGGTTGTGCATCATTAACAAACGCACTTCCGTTTTTTTAGCATCCTTCAGTTCCTTTACGATATTCTCGTATCCGGACAGAGAATCATCCAGGCCGATTAACCGGAGTATCCCGCCGTCTTTTTCAATAGTCACGCTTTCGTTTCTTAACACCCTTATCCCTGCCTGTTTAAGCCCTTTTGCAACAATCTCTCCGTCGTGGTTGCCCAAAACCGAATAAACCCCGTATTCAGGTTTTATTGTTTTGAGCATTTCTACAATATCAAAAATGTAGCCCTGCTTTCCCGTAATATAATCGCCTGTATTGAGCACAATATCCGGATTCAGCTTGTTGACTTTAGAAATACATTTACTGATATATCCGGCAGAAACAATCTTACTGCGGTGTATATCACCAAATAAGACAATGCGGAAATCCCTGAATTGCGGCGGAAGATTATCTATTTTCAACTCATATTGATTGACTTTGACCCATCGCGGCTCAATTATGAAGGAATATGTAAAAAAGGTAGCTATAATCGCGGCGAGCAACAAAGAATCTCTTTTTAAAATTCTGATATATTTTTTCATAGCGCTATTTTAATTTTCTAAAAATAATTACAGCCAAAATAATCAGCGGAACAAATGTGAGAGCAATAAAAATATTCACGATTGAATTAAACGAATTCATTGAGAATCTGTAATTGATGTCAAAGGCGATTTTAGCAAGGTCGCCTGTCATTCCCGTCTGCCAACTGGAACCGCTGACATAAGTGTTGTAAAAAGCCCTGTCAGATTTTAGTCTAAAAAGAAATCCAAGTCCCTCGATAATAGCATGCCAGCCGATAATTCCGTAAAGAAGCCGTTCAACGCCGGCGAGACCGGATGGAAATTTCTTTTTGAAGAGGCACAAATAAAGACAGACGCCCGCAAGAACGTATTCTCCCAAAATACCCCCTGCCGAGATCAGCCAGTCTTTTGCCGGAGTGAAAGCAAATAGTCCATAAATGAGCGCCACTAAACTCCCCGTGAGAATAACACCCTTATATTTTCTGTAAAAAATAGTAAAACCCGCAATAACAATCAGTAAAAATACACAGAAAGACGGAGTGTAAGACAAACTCATCGCAACACCGCCGGTATCAACCGGATTTACGGCGGGTATAGCGAAATGTCCAAACAGCCACATAAAAACAGTATGTCCCATCTCATGGGCGAAAACCTTGATAAATCTGAACGGAAACCAGATAAGGCGGAATTTCGGCGTGATAAAAAATGAAATAACAAATGCCGTAAGACACCAGACCCATGAGCGGGCAAGGACTTCCGCCCCGGAAAAAGGCGGCTTCATTCTGTCCGCAGTCAGACGCGCCGGCGCTTCTTCGGCACTTGGGCTTTTCTTTCTGAATGACTCCATGCACATACCGCAGTAAAGCGCGCCGTCTTTATTATCATAACCGCACTTAGCGCATTTCATACAATATAGTTTACTTCATTTTTCAGCTTACAGAAAGGTGTGGGGAATGATACATTTTTACTATCACTAATTAATGTGACAGGGTGCTGCCATCATTAATCTTTCTTATATTGCTCTTCCAATTCTTTAATTCTTGACTTTATTTTTACCAGATCTTTTCCTGACAGCCAAGCTTCCCCGTTAGCAATAGGCAAGTCACCCTTCAAACTCCGGTCAACCAAAGAACCGAGGCCCAGTTGTTTCAGGTTGTAAAAGAAATGCACCATCATCTCTTCACTGTTCTCTGAATACATCAGTTTAAGGAAAGCCTGTGCCGCAAAGTCATGAATCCCCATTTTTTCACA
>VMTH01000147.1 GCA_013791745.1 Candidatus Omnitrophota bacterium | reverse complement strand
CATTTTCGCGAATTCCCCGTCGCTGACTATGTTTACGGGCGTTTTTATATCGTCAAATTTCCTCACAGCGTAAACAGAGCGGGTTTTGACGCGCGAGGCGAGGAGCTCTTTCACCGCCTTGAGGCCTTCCACGACAAAGAGGCCGTGTTCATTTCTTTCTTTCTTGTTCTTCAGCGAACGGATCATCTGCATTTCGTTTTTGCTCATAGGGCGGATTGTATCACAATATCCGGCTTTTGCGCAATCGCCCGCATTACCGTCGGTGCGGACGGCAGAGCTGCCGCCCCGTCAAACACGCGATTTTTATACGCTTATCGCCTTCGGACTTCCGTATAGCGGCTGCGGAACTCGGCCGCCGAAGGCGGCCTCGGACATCCTCGCCTTTAGGAGTTTCCGTAGTCAGTCCTCGGCGCTTGCACTCAAATCGCTATCGTTTGCCTGGAGCGGTAAGCTCTGCCTGCCATCTGTCGCGCGCGGGAGCGGCTATTGCAATGCCCGTCCCGATATGGTTTAATTTCGCGTCGGAGGATGCGATGAAATACATAGACATTGATAAGTGGAAAAGAAAAAAACATTTTGAATTTTTCAGCGCAATGGATTATCCGCATTTCAGCCTTTGCGCGGATGTTGATGTGGGGGCAGTGCGGGAATATGTGAAAAAAGACGGTCTGTCTTTCTTTAAAGCTATCCTCTATATGGTCACATCCGCCGCGAACGCTGTACCGGAGCTCAGGCAGAGAATACGGGGCAAACAGGTTGTGGAGCATGACGCGGTTCATCCCTCTTTCACAATGCTCATGGAAAACGAGGTCTTCAGCTTCTGCCTTGTGGAATACGCGGCGGGTTATAATGAATTCGCGAAAAGAACGGCCTCGGCCATGGACGACACGGCAAAGAACCCCGGCATAGATGATCCCGAGCGTGACGACCTCCTTTATGTCACATCCATACCCTGGGTTTCGTTCACCAATATAACGCATCCCATACACATGCATCCGGCTGATTCCGTGCCGAGAATATCATTGGGGAAGTTTCAAAAACGGGGTGAAAAACTTTGGATGCCCCTGTCTCTTCAGGCTCACCACGCGCTTGTTGATGGCCTTCATAGTGGCAGGTTTTACAAGATTTTGCAGGATAAACTTAACAAACCGGATGAAGTTTTAGCCGGATGAATCCTCATTATTTTATAACGCATTGCTCAAAGGAAAAATCTTCTGAGGCGGCGTTACTTCCGGCCTTAAAGCGTTATCTCGCGCCGCACATAGAATATGTTTACAAACAGGCGCAGGTTTCGGGCGCCGGCTTTCTCATCTTTTCCGGCAAATACGGTTTTCTGGAAGCGGACGAGCCGATACCTTATTACGACACACTGCTCTCGCGCGGCGATTTCGCGATCATGGCGGATAAGGTTGACGCTCAATATAAAAAATACGCGTTTGATAAACTCAGTTTTTTTCATCTGGACATAACAAAAGACCCGAAGCTGACCGTGTACAGGGATTTTATAGAGAGCTTCGCCGTCCGCAACGGGATTGAGGCCGAATTCCAAACGCTGGATATGTGAAGGGTAAACCGCGTGCCGGAAAGGCATATCCCCGAAAAAATAGGACGGCAGAGCTACCCGTAGACGGCCGCTCACGCATGCGGTTCGCTGCCAATTCACTCGGGGCGCGGGTAAAACCCCTCGCTCATATGGCCCGCTACGGATAGCGTCTGCCGTCCCGTAGAGCTTTACAAATGCGGATTTTGTGATATAATGCCCTTATGGTAAATCAGAACACATCCCCTAACGCGCTCATAATTCTCGCTGTAGCTTTTCTGGTATGGTTTATGACGCAGACATTTAAGCTGCTCGTGGTGCTTGTAAACGAGAGGCGGCTGGCGCTTAAAGTATACGGCGCGACAGGAGGGATGCCCTCAACGCACGCGGCCGTGTGTTCGGCTTTCGCCATGGGGAACGGCATGCTCTTCGGTTTCACCTCGCCGCATTTCACGATGGCGGTGATGTTTCTCGTGGCGGTCGTCCACGACGCCGTCAAGGTGCGCACAGCCATAGCCGACAACACCAAGACCATGAAGAATTTCCTCGCCAGTATCATAGAAAATGAATACAGCCGGAAAATCTTAGAGCTCAACGATCTTGAAAAAAAACTGAACGGGTATCCGGACGCGAAGACATCGGCCGCCTTGAGGAAAATAAAAAGGACAAGAAGGGAAATAACGGATCTGCAAAGGCTGGAAGTCGTTCTCGGGCACACATTGTTTGAGTCCTTCGTCGGACTCGTGTCGGGGAGCCTGATCGCCTTCGTGTGCTATCACTATTTTTATCCCGGCGTTTATTAATTTGGTCAAATTTGCTATAAATCTCTATATATGAAAAAAGGCGTATTCATCACTTTTGAAGGCGGCGACGGCTGCGGTAAATCAACTCAGGCGGGGCTGCTCGCCGCGGCGCTCAAAAAAAAAGGGCATAAGGTTGTCAGGACAAGGGAGCCGGGCGGTTCGCTTTTTTGCGAGCATTTGCGCAAGCTCCTACTGGATCCGGAACACAAGGTTTTTCCTCTCGCGGAACTCATGCTCTATGAGGCTTCCCGGGCAGGACACACCGCCGAGGTTATAAGGCCGGCTCTGGATAAAGGCCATATCGTCATTTGCGAGAGGTATTCCGACGCCACAATAGCTTATCAGGGTTACGGCAGAGGCCTGAACATG
>VMTH01000146.1 GCA_013791745.1 Candidatus Omnitrophota bacterium | reverse complement strand
GACAATATATTCTCTCGTGAAAAATAAAGGTTTTAGTGTTAACTGCGCGGACGGCGCGGTTATGATCGTTTCCATCCAGCCGGAAGGAAAAAAAACGATGGGCGGATGGGAATTTGTTATAGGCCGCAGGCTTTCGCCGGGCGACAAAATCTAAAAAATTTCAGTCAGAGTTCGACTATTATAGAGTTTGACAGAAGCCAGCCTTTTTCCGTGAAGATTGTTTTAGCGCCGTTTTTTTTCATCCATCCGGGGGCTATAAATTTCTCATGGGTTTTTCTGTAAGGGATGCCTTCAAGCATTCTTAGCGCGAGGAATTTTTTTTCAAAATTTATTTGTTTTTTAGTCAGAATCTCTTCGGATTTTTTAAGTGGGCTCAGCAGGTAGTTGTTCAAGTGGGCGCCTGTAAGGCGTTTATTTCCGAACGAAGATACAGCCCCGGCGCCGAGCCCGGCGTAAGCGCCCCGTCCCCAGTAATTGAGATTATGCGCTGATTGTTTTCCGGGCCTGGCGAAATTTGATATTTCATAATGGCAATAGCGCGCTTTTTTCAATTCCCGGCAGAGTGTTCGGTACATTGCCGCGATTATCTCCTCCGCGGGCGTCGGTTCTTTCAGTATATTTTTCCTGTTTGAAGGCGGCGTATAAATATATGCGGAGATGTGTTCCGGAGAAAGGGCTGTTATTCTGTTTAATGTGTCCGCGAAAGTTTTTTTATCCTGTCCGGGGAAGCCGTATATGATATCTGTGTTTATATTATTAAAACCGGCGAGCCTGGCGGCGATAAAAAGTTTTTCAGCGTCTTCAGGGGAATGTTCCCTGCGCGCTTTTTTTAAAAGTTTTGCGTCAAGAAACTGAATTCCTATAGAAAGGCGGTTGACGCCGTTTTCGCCGAGGAACGATAAAATATTTTTGTTTGCCGAGCGGGGGTTCACCTCCACTGTTGTTTCGCAATTCTTTGAAAAACGGAAGCGTCTCCGCAGAATAGCGAAAAGAGACGCGAACTCGCGGCGTTTGAAAACGGATGGCGTGCCGCCGCCGATGTAAAGGCTTTTTATTTCTCCGCACAAGCTCTGGAAATAGATAGCGTCTTTCTCCAGCGCCTGAATATACGCGCCCTTCTGCGAAAGATTCGTTTGAGAATAGAAATCGCAGTAAGAGCACCTTCGGCGGCAGAAGGGCAAATGTATGTAAAGTGAATGAATCATTTTTTAAAAAAAGCCCGAGAGCGGAATCGAACCGCTGACCTGCTCATTACGAGTGAGCTGCTCTACCAGCTGAGCTACCCGGGCATAAAAATTTAGCAGCGCGGAGGCGCTGCGGATATCGTATATCTAATGCACTCATTAACAGAAATTATAATTTTTGCTATCATAATTTGCAATGACTAAAACAGATAAGATATGGCTTTTGACGGCGCTTCCGCTTTTTGGGGCGATGCTTATAATTATGACGAGGGTGTTCTCTTATGATAAGAGTGTCGCGGGCCAAATTGAAATCAAAACCGTCAAATACACCATAGAGCTTAACGGCGGAAAATTCAGAAGCTTTTGGAGGAATTTTTACAAAATACAGAAAGAATCTCCCGGCAAACCTCTTTTTATAAGGGTGGTGTCGCCCCCGGATATGATATACGCCATGGTCAATTTTGATATAAAGGGGATAGACCCGGCTAAGGCGGATTTATCCGGTGCCGCTTTTACGGAAATAAATAAATACGCCGACGGTATAAAATTTACGATAAGGGCTGGCAGCAGGAAAAACATAATTTTGCGCATACAGGAAAT
>VMTH01000145.1 GCA_013791745.1 Candidatus Omnitrophota bacterium | reverse complement strand
ATCAGAATTCTTTTTTCTCAAACACCGCCGCGGCCAGCCACATGACGGCAAACACATAAAAAACGGCGTAAAGAACGGCCGGCAGATAACCGGCTGCGGCCATAAAACGCCCCGCCGTGTAATCCGCCAGGTTCAGCAGCGTATAGTTCGGGAATATCCACTTGAATATCCTCACCATCGTTACCATAGCCGGGCTCATCTCATCCAGCAGGAATTCCACCTCGCCCAGCGAATGGCCGGTTATCCACACGAGAAATGAGAAGATGAAGGCCGAGGCCTGGCTGGTCGAAGCGAGCGATATTAGAACCGTCACAGCCGTTATCATCGATATCTTGAGGAAAATAAAAAAGTATGACAGGAAATAAAAGCTGTCAAATTTTGCCTGTTTGAGATACAGGAGTATCGTCAGGAGCATCCCCATTGCGGCTATCTCCAGCGCCGCCGAGAGGATTATGCCGAGATACCGGCCGAATATGTATTCGCTCCTTTTCACAGGCCTGGTCAGAGGAAGATATATGGTTTTGTTCTGGCCCTCCACAAAAGCCACCTTCACGGCGAAAAAAAGAGCCGTCAGAAAAGAGAAGAACTGCACCGCGCCCATACCTATGTCCTGTATCGCCCGGATCTCCACGACCTCGGAAAGCTTCGCGAAAATAAAAGCCGACACAAAAACGAGGGCTATAAAAACAACAGACAGCGAAAATGATTTACTCCTGGCGTTCTCAAGCAGAGTGTATTTTGCCACATTATAAACAGCTTTCATAAAACAGCCTCCAAAAATTCCTTTTCTAAAAGGCCCTGACGCACGGGAATGACTTTCGCGATGCGACCGGCTTTGAGAATTCCCGCGCGCGCGGCTATTTTCTCGCTCTCGGCTATCAGGTGAGAGGTCATGAGTATTGTTTTACCTTCGGCGTTCAGCTTCTCTATGTATTGTCTCATCTGTGCTATACCCACGGGATCCAGCCCTGAATAAGGTTCATCAAGTATCAGCAGATCGGGATCGTGGATGAGCGCCTGGGCCAGAAGCACGCGCTGCTGCATGCCTTTTGAGCATTCGCCTATCTTCTTGTCTATAAAATCGCCCATGGACAGGAAATCGCAGATCCTGTCCATGGCCTGCGCGCGCCGCGCGGCATTGAGTCCGGAAAGAATGCCCAAGAGATTAAAAAGTTCCCGGGCGGTCAGATAGGGAAAAAGATAGGGGCTTTCCGAAACATAGCCGACGCGGCTCACCACTTCAGGCGAGGGTTTTTCACCGAGAACTTTTATATCGCCCGAATCAGGGAAGATAAGGTTCAGGGCAAGTTTCACCGCCGTTGTTTTCCCCGCCCCGTTGAGCCCGAGAAGGCAGAATATCTCGCCTTTGTTCACATCAAGAGAGAAATCCTTCAGGGCCGCGGTTTCAGCCGTTTTAAAAAAATGATTCCGTCTGTAAATTTTTCCGACATCGCGGAATTCAAGAGCTTTTTCAACTTTTTCCATTTCTCGTATCAATCCTCGCTACTTCCGGTCATCGGTGTCGCCCATCTTTGAGAGCGCGTCTTTCGCCGCGCATTCCTGGGCGTTTTTCTTGTTGGATCCTTCCCCTGAGCCGCGCACAGCGCCGTTGAACTCCACTTCCACAACGAAATGTTTTTTATGCGGAAGGCCTTCCTCTTTCACAACAGTGTATTGAGGGAGAATACCCGATTCTTTCTGCACTATCTGCTGCAGTTTGCTTTTTGAATCAAGTTTGGCGGACGCTTTTTCTATGTCAAAATATTTTTCTATGAAAGCGCCCGACGCTTCCCAGCCTTTGTTTATATAGACCGCCCCTAGGAGCGCCTCAAAAGTGTCGGCGAGAATAGATGTCTGTTCAGCGGGGTCGCCCTCAAAAGATTCCCCCACTTTGAGTATTTCATGCAGGCCCAGCTCCCTGGATAATTTCGCCAGTCGCCTCGTGTTAACAAGATAGGAACGCATCCTTGTCAGCGCCCCCTCGGCGGCGTCGGGGAATATCTCAAAAAGCCTTATGGATATGTAGAGATTGAGAACAGAATCGCCCAGGAACTCAAGCCTCTCATTGGACATATCGAGCAGGCCCTTCTGAAACGCTAATGTTTTATGCGTAAAAGCTTTTGAGAAGAGCTTGGTGTCATCCGGCTCAAAACCCACAATGCCGCTGATTTTTTCTAACTCGGTTTTTTTCACGCCCTTAACCTCTTAGAAAAACCTGCCAACAGATCTTCGCCACGCCTTAGACGGCGGACGAGGACGCCGCGCCGGAGCGGAATTAAAATATTCCTTCTTAGGAAACTTTGGATTTAACGTATTCTATTGCTTTTCCGACGGTGTCGAGCTTCTGAGCCTCATCATCGGCTATTTCAAGGCCGAATTCGTCCTCAAGGGCCATCACGAGCTCAACCTGATCCAGCGAATCGGCGCCAAGGTCATTGATAAAATTCGCCTCGGGCGTAATTTTATCCATATCCGCTCTCAATCTTTCCGCGATAATCGCTTTTACTTTCTCTTCAACATTCTGTTCTGACATCAAAACCTCCTTAAAACTATCCTGAATTTCAAATCGCTTATTCCTTTCACATCACCATGCCGCCGTCTATTCTGACGACCTGGCCGGTTATGTAAGCGGATTCATCCGAACACAAAAAACTCACCAGATTGGCCACATCTTCGGGCCTTCCCAGCCTTCTCAGAGGTATGGCTTCAAGCATTTTGCCCTTCACCTCTTCCGTGAGCTTGTCCGTCATAGCCGTGCTTATGAAACCGGGCGCGACGGCGTTGGCTCTCACACCTCTGGAAGCGAACTCTTTCGCTATCGTTTTCGTCAGGGCTATTATACCGCCCTTTGAAGCGGCATAATTCGCCTGGCCGGCGTTACCCATCTGCCCTATGATGGAGGCGACATTCACTATCACTCCGCCTGTTTTCATCATGGAGCGGGCAAGCGCTTTCGTGCAATTAAATACACTTTTCAGGTTTATGTCAAGAACCATATCCCAATCTTTTTCAGACATCCTCAAAAGAAGGCCGTCTCTCGTTATGCCGGCGTTGTTGACAAGGATATCAATTCTGGCGTGTTTCTCCACAAGGATTTTCATTTTTTCCGCGACCTGATTGAAATCGGACACGTCCATCGCGATGTGATCGCTCTTGAAACCCGCGTTTTTTAGTTTTTCGCAGGCGGCGATCGATGCCTCTTCCGCTATATCCGCTATCACAACCAGCGCGCCTTCCGCGGCGAGTTTCTCGGCGATGGAAAAACCTATTCCCTGGGCGCTTCCCGTCACAAGAGCCACTTTATTATCGAATTTCATTTTACCCCCTCAATCTAATTGAAGTTTCCCCTGCACCATCTTTGTCTTATTCATTGATTAAAGTCATCGCGCTTATCGCCTGAGTTTCAGGGGATATATTCTTTATCATTGACGAGAGAACACTTTTTTCAGCGCATTCCACGAACATCTCCGCCCCGCGCGAGGCCATATATTCAACCGAAGCCACCCACTGCACCGGCGAGGCGATCTGTGTTTTTAGAGCGGTGACGATATCGGAAGACTTTGTACTGCCTTTCGCTGTCACATTGGATACAACGGGAAAAGCGGGGTCTGAAAAATAAACTTTATCCAGCTCGGGCGCGAAAACTTCCTGCGATTTCCTCATCAGGAAAGAATGAAAAGGCCCTGCGGTTTTCAGAGGTATTATCCTGCCTTTGCCCGCCGCCCGGGCCTTGAAGGCCTCTATCCCCTCGGCAGTTCCTGATATCACAGTCTGCTTTCTGGAATTAAAATTGACAGCCTCAACGAGCCGGCCGCTTTCCGTTATGCTTTTGCAGAGATCGGAAATATCCATAGTCCTCATACCTATCACCGCCGCCATCGCGCCTTCGGGACAGTTTGCCTCCATTATCCTGCCGCGCGAAGCGACGAGTTTGAGAGAATCCTCAAAGGAGAGCGCGCCGGAGGCGCAGAGAGCGCAATATTCCCCGAGGCTGTGACCCGCGGCGAACAGAGGTTTTTCGCCCACAGCGTCTTTTATGGCGTCGTAAACCATCATGTTTGAGACAAACACGGCAAGCTGTGTCAGTGAGATCCTGTTTAACTCGTTCTCGGGCCCGTCAAACATTATGGTCTTCAGGGGCATTCCGAGGATCTGGCAGGCATAATCCAGAGTGTGAGCGGCCTGAGGGTATTTGCCGTATAAGTCGCGGGACATACCTATCCCCTGCACGCCCTGTCCCGGAAAAACAACAGCGTAATTTTTCACCATTATAAATTCAGCACCGCCGCGTATTTATTGATTTCAACGGCGATCTTTTTATTTATTCCCACATTCATCTCGTTTTCAGCGGCGATAATGGCGTTTGTTATGGCCTTCGCGTTCGCCACGCCGTGCGTGACCAGAACGCTCTCTTTAAGGCCAAGCAAATATGTCGCCCCGTATTCGGTGTAATCAAATTTCATAAAGATCTTTTTCATGACTCTCTGGGCTATCTTGCCAAAAATCTTGAAACGCGAACCCGAACTCACGCTGTGTTTCAGCGCCGTGCCCAGGCCCTCGACGGCCTTCAATATTATGTTGCCCACAAAACCGTCGCAGACTATGCAGTCGCAGACACCGTTAAAAATATCGTTTCCCTCTATGTTGCCCGTGAAATTGAGCCCTGTCTCAACCAGCGACTTGTTGGCGGCCACCACAGCGTCCGTTCCCTTCCCTTGCTCACTGCCGTTTGAAAGAAGCCCTATTTTCGGATTGCTTTTTTTCAGGATCAATTCCGCGCAAATGCTGCCCATGACCGCGAACTGGCAGAGCTGCTGCCACGAACAGTTTGTGTTGGCCCCGGCGTCCAGCAGCACAAAGGGATGCTTGATTCCGGGAGTCACGACAGCTATTGCGGGCCTGATTATCCCGGGAATCCTTTCAAGCACCATCACGGCCGCGGTCATAACCGCGCCGGAATTTCCTGCGCTTATAAAAACCGAATTTTCCCGCTCTTTTGTGAATCTCATCCCCACCATCAGGCTTGAATCGGGATGCTTCCTGCAGGCCACAACGGGCTTGTCGCCCATCTCTATCACTTCTGAAGCGTGCAGAATATGAAGACGCGGATGCGTGAAACCGTCCAGAAGTTTTTCAATTTCGTCACTGCGGCCGGATAAATATATATCCGCCTGCACTTCATCAAGAGCAGCGACAGCGCCGGCTACCTGAGCGGCGGGGGCGTTATCGCCGCCCATAGCGTCAAGGATTATATTAGCCATTTTCTTTCACTCTTTTAGTTTCTCTGATCTCTTCTTTTGTCGTGACCTCTTTTTTGCCCTTATAAAAGCCGCAGTACTGACACACCGTGTGGGGTTTTATCAGCTTTTTGCACTGGGGACATCTGGCGACGGTCACATCGCCGCTGCTCATCCAGCTCGCCCTGCGCCTGCGCTGTTTCGCCTTAGAAGTCTTCCTTTTAGGATTTGCCATTTTATTTTCCTCCCGACTTGAAAAGTCAAGTCATTTTATCCGCAAGCCTGCTTATCATCAGCTCCTCATCCGTAGCTATGACAAAGACTTTTACCGGGGACGATGCCGAACTTATTTCGCCTTCGCGGCCCGAAATCATTGCCCTGTTCAAAACAGGGTCGGTTATTATTCCAATATTTTCCAGATTTTTCAAGACCTCCGCGCGCACAGGGGGCGAATTCTCTCCCACTCCGGCGGTAAAAACGATAGCGTCCGCGCCGTTGAGCAGCGTTATGTAAGCGCCTATGTATTTTTTTATCCTGTAGCAGTACATTTTGAAAGCGAGGGCCGCCCTTTCATTCCCGTCGTCGGCGGCTTTGATTATATCCCTCAGATCGTTTGAGATGCCGCTGACTCCCACCAGGCCGCTCTGCCTGTTTAAAATCGTGTCCATATCATGCATGGAGAGCTCTTCGCACATCATCACGTGCAGCACCGCCGCAGGGTCTATGTCGCCGCATCGCGTGCCCATCATAACGCCTTCCAGCGGCGTGTAACCCATGGAAGTGTCTTCGCACTTCCCGTTTCTGACAGCGGCCAGCGACGCGCCGTTGCCCAGATGGCAGGTAACGAGCTTTGTTTTGGAAAGCGGTTTTTTCAGCATCTCCGCGGCCCTCAGCGAGACATGTTGATGGGATGTGCCGTGAAAACCGTATTTCCTCACGAGGTGTTTTGTGTAATATCTGTAAGGCAGAGCGTACATGTAGGCGAAATCAGGTATCGTCTGATGAAAGGCCGTGTCAAAAACGGCCACATTCGGCACGCCGGGCAGATTTTTCTCAGCGGCGGCGATGCCTTCAAAGTTAAAAGGATTGTGCAGCGGGGCAAGTTCAAATGTCACCTCTTTCAGATACTGCTTGACCTCGTCATTCACCACGACGGGCTCGGAATATTTTCCGCCGTGGACAACCCTGTGGCCGACAGCTTTCAGCTGTTTTTTGCTAAAACCGCCCGCCCCCAGAATCCTTTCAAGCACCATGCTTATAGCGGCGCTGTGATTCTTCACTTCTCCGGAAATTCTGTCAAGAGGATTCCCGTTGCAGGCCTTATGCGTTATCACGGCGTCCGGCGCGCCGATTCTCTCTACAAGGCCGCCTGTCAGGCAGTTCTCAGTTCCGGATTCAAAGACCTTGTATTTCAGCGACGACGAGCCGCAGTTGAGGATTAAATTTATCGAAGCATTCGCCGACTTCAAGCGAGGCCGAAGTGTCGCATCCGCCATGGCGGGGCGTTGCGTCTCCCGCTGAAAGCCTGCCGTGCCGGATGGCGGGTGCGCCGCGGCGTGCTCTTGCGATTCTTGATGCTCAGGCATTGTCATTTAATCACGGGGTAATCTATGTATTTCCAGTCTTTTATTTCAGAAGCTTTGAAAAAAAAGGGGATTTCCCTCTTCGCCGAAGAAAGGGAGTCGCTGGCGTGCACCGCGTTATGCCTGCCGTCGCGGGCGTATTTCTTTCTGATTGTTCCGCGCGCGGCCTCGGCGGGATTTGTCTTTCCCACTATTTCCCTGAGTTTTTTGACCGCGTTTTCCCTCTCAAGGACAATGGCTATGACAGGATTTGAGGTCATGAATTTTATTAGGGGCCCGTAAAAAGCTTTTCCCTTGTGCTCGGCGTAAAATTTGGAGGCTTTGGCCCAGCTAAAGCGCGTCATCTTCACTGCCCGGATCATGAAGCCCTCTTTCAGGACAATATCTATTATTTTGCCCGTGTGGGCTTCGCACACGGCATCCGGCTTAATGATAAAAAGTGTTTTTTCCATAAGATTTTACCCGCTGTTTATAACATATTCCCGTCAATTTTGCAAAGTATAATGGGAATGGGCCCT
>VMTH01000144.1 GCA_013791745.1 Candidatus Omnitrophota bacterium | reverse complement strand
CAAATGTCCTGCGAGATGTGCTTCCGGGAGTCATGGAAATCATGGGGGCCGGGTCAAGCTGCGCTGATATTATATCCTCGGATGCGGAAGCAAGAGCCAAAACTGTGACGTTTGGAGCGGCAATCATGCTGTGTCCGAAATAGTGGTGGCCGGCCGCGTCAACACCGGTGGCATTGGCGGCGATCATAAAAACATGGTTATCAAAAGCGCGGGCCCTGTTGGTGAGAGACCAGATCTCAAAATTTCGCAGGAAAGCGGAAGGCCTGACAATAATTTCGGCGCCTTTTTGAGCCAAAAGCCTTACCGTTTCAGGAAAATCACCGTCGTAACATATGATCATTCCTATTTTGCCGAGTTCCGTGTCAAAAACATCAAGGCTGTTCCCGGGCGTTGTCCAGCCGCCTGTTTTAACCGATTCGCTCCCGAAAGGGTGCGTCTTGCGGTATTTTCCAATGATTTCCCCGTCGGGGCCTATGAGCACGGCGCTGTTGTATATTTTTTTCTCTACGGGGTCTTTTTCGTAAACCGGCCAGACGATATGCATTTTTCTTTTCGCGGCTTCTTTCATCACCGGCTTCATATGTCTGCCCGGGACAGTGTCTATGATGTTATAGAAACTCTCAAAATCCATGTTAGGCGTAAAACCCGTCGTAACCGTCTCCTGAAAAACAACAAGATCGGCGCTGTGATATTTCTGCGCCTTGTCCAGCATCTCTAACGCGTGAGCGGTGTTTCTTTTTATGTCGTTTGGCACAACATACATCTGAACACAGGAAGCCACAAATTTTTTCATAATATTTCTCCCGAAAAACCGGACATAAATTCAACCATAAGTCTTTTTAAACCTGTCCGGTATTTTATACAGATTATTAGATATTTTTACGATATCTTCAAGGCTCTGCGCCGCAAGCAGCGACCTTTTGGCATCTATGGGATCTATTCCGAGATCTTCGCAGGTGGATACAATTCCTTTTTTGCGGAGCTTCGCCGTGTTTTCGGGTTTTGCCCTTTTACCGACGGGCGTATCGCCCGCCACGGCCTCTATCGCCCGCGCCCTCTCTTTTCTGTTCGCGCATTTGAGCAGATTGGCGATTCCGCATTCGGTGACAATGTGCGTGACATTATCGGCGTATATCATAACCGGCGGAGAATCAAATTTCCCTTCCTTATAAAGCGTCACAGCGTCCAGCTCGTCAACAAAAACGGGAATGTGTTTTTTTTCGCTGAATGTGGGTGTCATCTGCACAACCAGCTTTTGGCCTTTTTTAAAACCCGTGGCCTTGAAAAAGGATTTGTTTTCACGCGCTGTTTTTTTCCATGAGGCCGTGGAATGCCTGCGCCCGGGAGGCGTGCTCCCGAGATTCGGCGCTCCGCCGAAGCCGGATATCATTCCTTTTACGGCCGTGGATGAATTGCCGTATTTATCTATCTGAAGAGTGGAACCCAGAAAACAGTCAATACCGTAAAGCCCCATAAGCTGGGCGTTGAGACGTCCGCTTCTCATGTTTCCGTCGGGACCCATAAAAAAAAGGCTTTTGTGTTTTTTCACATAATCTTCCATTCCCGGTTCACCGCCGAAAGAATAAACGGATTTAACAAAACCGCTCTCTATGGCCGGAATCAGCGTCGGATGAGGATTCAGCGCCCAGTAACGGCATATCTTTCCTTTCAGATGTTTAGCGTATGTGGGCAGCAGAAGTTCTATCGCCGCGGAGTTGTATCCTATGCCGTGATTGAGTGAATCAACCCTGTATTTTTCATATATGCCTTTTATCACCATCATTCCAAGAAGAATCTGGAGCCTGGAAATTTTTGCCGGATCCCTCGTGAATAGAGGCTGAATATAGTAATCTTCTCCGGTGGGCACGACAAAATTCACCCAATCACCGGGGATATCCACGCGCGGAAGTTTTTCTTTTATCTCTTTCACCTGGGCTATGACAATGCCGCCGCCGAAAGCCGCGGCTTCGCATATCACAGGCGTGTCCTCGGTGTTGTAACCGGTGTAAAGATTCCCGTCTTTATCGGCGTAATCTGCCACAACCAGCGCGATATCCGGCGTGAGGTCGGAAAAATACCGGGCGTAAAGTTCAAGGTAGGTGTGTATAGCGCCTATTTTTATTTTTTTCTCGTCGACAAGACGGTAGAGCCGCTTTGCCTGAGGCCCCGAAAAAGCAAAATCAAGTTTTTCCGCTATCCCCTTCTCGAACATATCAAGATGTTCGGGAAGCACCACGGATGACTGCACCATGTGGAGCCTGTTCACCTTTGAAGGATCCAGCGAACTCATCGCGCGGGCGAGAAAATCCGCCTGCTTCTGGTTGTCTCCTTCCAGGCACACCCGCGAGCCTGAAGGGATGACGGCCTCCAGAAAATCCTTTATGCGGTTTTTATCAATTAATTTTCCGCACTCGCCGGAAAAAACCCTTCCCTTTTTAATTGAAGCTTTTTTGTTCATGGCCTGATTTTATAAAATTAAGGGGCTTTCCGCAATTATAATGCCCCCGGGAAGCGTTTTTTCGCTAGACGGAAAATTTTTAACGGAGAAAAAATCTAAAATTGCTCAACTCCTCCGCCTCAGGGCGTCGTCAGACAGTCGCAATTTTTTAACGATTTTTTATCCTAAATTCTCCTATATCGCTCAAAATCGTCTTTCCGGGCGCATTTAATCAATAACCGTCAAATCTGCGCTCATTTTATTCAGAATTTTGTCCGCCTGTAATAGAACAGCTTTATCCGGAATTGCTTCCACGGCTTTTAAATTTTCTGCCAGCTGCACCGTATTCCTCGCGCCCGTGAGGACAGAGGCGACGCCCTTTTTCCGCATCAGCCAGGCGAGGGCAAAACCGGCGGCGCTGATGCCGCAGGCTTCGGCAAGTTCTTCTATTTTTTCAAAGGCTTTTTTTTCGGCCGAATAATACGGTTCGCTGAAATCTTTCATGTTTTTACGGCGCAGATCCCGGGGCGGAATACATCCTTCCCTGAAAAACTTGCCCGTCAGCATGCCGCCGTGAAGCGGGCTGTATGCCAGAACGGAGATGCCGTTTTTGACGCAGAAGGGAAGTATTTCTTCCTCGATGCCGCGGTTGAACATGCTGTATGGCGGCTGAAGGAAATGCAGCGGGCAGACCTCCATAAATTGCCTCATCTCGGAAACGGAGTGGTTGCTCACACCCACAGACCTTATCAGCCCTTCCTCGTAAAACCCTCTCATCGTTTTCGCGCTTTCCCCGACGGGCACGGCGGGATCCGGCCAGTGGATGTGGTATATGTCTATGTAATCAGTCCCGAGACGCGAAAGACTTTCCTCTATTTCTTTTTTCATCCTGTCCCTTTTCAGATTGTGAAATCCCGGCGCGTCCGGATCCAATCCGAGTTTGGTGGAGATAATAATGTTTTTTCTGATCCTGTTACCGGCAATAAATCCGCCCACGAGTTTTTCCGCGCGGCCGAAACCGTAGAAAGGCGCTGTGTCAAAAAGGTTCACCCCCGCGCTGAAGGCCGCGGCCATGACAGCGTTTGAGACATCGTCTTCCTGTTCGCCCCACCATTTGCCGCCGCCGAAAACCCATGTGCCGAGGCCCAGCGCCGAAATCTTTTCCTTCAGATTCCCCGCACTGTTATAGGTCATTTGCGGCGGGTGAGGCGGCAGAGTTTTTTTATGCCCCGGGCTTTATCAAAGGGGATCTCTTCCATGCGCCATGCCCAGTTACCTCTCCATGTGCCCGGCGTGTTGAAGCGCGCCTTGCGCCCCAGGCCGAGAATATCCTGCATGGGGAATAAAGCGAAAGCCGCCTTTGAGCGCATGGCAAGTTCCATCATCTGTGAATTCAGGTCCAGCACCTCCCCGAGATGTTTGCTTACTATCCTCCTGCGGCGCGGGCTGCACGAAGAATACCAGCCGATAAGCGTGTCATTGTCATGAGTGCCGGTATAAACCACGCAGTTTCTCTCGTAATTAGCGGGCAGAAACTGATTTTTATCGCCTAGCGAAAAGGCGAACTGCAGCACTTTCATACCTGGGAAACCCAGCTTCATCCTGAATTTCTTCACAGGCTTCGGTATGTAACCGAGGTCTTCCGCTATTACGGGCGCAGACGGATAAGTTTTTTTGATCTCGGCAAAAAGTTCAAGACCAGGCACCCTTGTCCATCTGCCCTTTTTCGCCGTTTTATTGCCCGCGGGTATCTTCCAGTATGAATAGAATCCTCTGAAATGGTCTATCCTGACGAAATCAAACATCTCAAATGATAGTCCGAGCCGTCTCTTCCACCATGTGAAAGAGTTTTTTTTCATGGCCTTCCAGTCATAGACGGGATTGCCCCACACCTGACCGTTTTTGCTGAAATAATCCGGCGGCACCCCGGAAATGGATTTCGGTTTCCCGTTTTTTGTCAGCAGAAAAAGTTCCTTGTGCGCCCACACGTCCGCGGAATCGCGCGAAACGAACATCGGCATATCGCCTATTATCTTTACTCCCTTTTTCCTCGCGTAAAAGCGCAGCTCATTCCATTGGCTGAAAAATAAATACTGTATGAATTTGTGCCTCAGAATAATCCGGATGTTTTTTTCGCGCATGCGCGCCATGTCCGGTTCCCGTCTCATCCTCGCCCACAAGGGCCATTTTGTCCAGGGCGACCCGTGCCTTTCCCTGAGCGTCATAAAATCGCAGTAATCGTTGAGCCACGCCGAATTTTTTTCGCAGAATCCCTCAAAGCATTTATCAGGTTTGAAATTCTCAAAAGCCTCTTTGAGTATCCTGTTTTTAAAAGCTATAACACGGCGGAACAGCACCTTATCATCGCGGAAACCGGGAATCTCCGGTTTTTTACGGAGAAGTTTTTTCTCAAGAAGACCCTCAACACTTATCATCAGTGGATTCCCCGCGCAGGATGAGACGCAGTCGTAGGGCGAATCAAAGGCGCTGTGCTGAAGAGGCAAAACCTGCCACAGAGTCATTCCAGATGCGGCGAGAAAATCAATAAAGCCCCGGGCGGATGAGCCGAAGTCGCCGGAGCCGTAAGGAGAAGGTAACGCTGTGGGATGAAGGATTAATCCGCTGCGCCGGTTCAGGTTCATTGTTGTTTCAGATGAAGAATCGGGTGTACGCTTTGCAGAGGAGAAAACTGAATAAAACGGTTCCCGCAAGAGTAACGACCCATCCGGCGAATATCAGGGCTATTTTTCCGTAACTGACGGTTTTAGCTCCTTTTACAAGACCCACGCCGAGAACGGCGCCGACGACGGCTTGCGATGAAGACACCGGCACGCCCATCTGAGCGAAAATATGCAGGATAAGCGAACCGCTGAGGATTGTCACGAGAGCGCTGAAAGGGTCCAGTACCGTTATGCCGCTTCCGACCGTTGACATGACATTTTTTGAATATGTGACAACGCCGAAAACAATGGCCAGCCCCCCCAAGATCTGGGCGTTGAAGGAGCTTATCATGCCGCTTTCAACATAGATACCGACGACATTGGCCAGATTGTTCGCGCCGAGAGAATACGCGCCGTAACAGCCGATGACTATAGACGCTATCCTTATTGTCCAGTTGAGCATCATGATGTTCTTTATGCGCTTGGCCCAGATGAAACTGAGCAGATGATAAAAAATAACGGTAAAGATCGCCGCGCCTATAGGAGTGACGATCCAGCAGTAGACGGATTTCATCACCTTTGAATAATCCACCGCGCTGCCCGCGGCCAGGCCCGCGCCTATCATGGAACCCACGATAGAATGCGAAGTTGAAGCTGGTATTTTCGCGAAACTCATCAGATTCATCATAATGCCCGCCGAGAGCGTCACGATAAATATCTCCGCCGGGGTGAGACCCTGCACCATCGCGCCTATGTGCTCAAAACCCCTGGCTCCGCCTATCATAGCTCCGAGCATTATGAAGATGGAAGTAAAAAGAATGGCGCCTCGGTAACTTATTATGCCCGAATGCGCCTGGGGGCCGAAAACATTGGCGGCGTCATTAGCGCCGAGGCCCCAACCGAGATAAATGCCTGGAAGAAGATTAAACATGTCCTGTATCAGAAATGATTAAATCTGGTATTTCACCATCAGGATGTCAAGATCGTCGGCAGCGTCCTCTATGACATCCGATATGCACACGACATGCGATATGAGCCTGCGCAGATGCAGTTTTTCAGCAAGGGGAAGATCCGAACAGAAGATATCCCTCGTGAGGTGCCATTCAACCGTGTCGGCTTTTTCTTCCTGCGTATTGACTTCCCTTATATTCGTCTTGACCACAGTATAATCCGAGAACATGTTTTCAATGGCTTTAACGTAGGGGGTGATCGTCGTGGCCGAAGCATTCATGAGTTCTTTGAATTGTTCCATGAACTTTTCGGGAACAGCTGGCCTCTGAGTCAGGAAGAAGTCACAGCAGCTCTCCGCCCTGTCGGCTATTTTGTCCTGCTGGGCGACGAGCCGGATGAGGTCTTCCCTGAAAACCGGAAGGAATGCCCCTTTGTGCAGTTTCTCTATTATCTCCCTGCGTCCGGCGTCGGCCACTTTTTCCAGGCGATGCGCCTGAAAACCGTTCTCTTTGGCGTTTTTAATATCGCCGGCGAGATATTCGTTCATTGAGAGCTTCATTTCTTCCACGGTGGCGCGGACGCTCTCAAGATGCTGGCATATCAGAACCCTGACTTCCTTTTCCTTTTTTCTTCCGAATCCTAACATTGACAACCTCCTAAATTTATCATTTCCACAGTGTACAAAAAAAAGACATCCGGAGGAAGTGGTGCGCCGAGCCGCGGATAGTGGGCGCGGAAAGGCTCTGATAAATTCACCCCGCATTTACATAAAAGCGCCATTAATATAAAATCAGTTTATGAGAAAATATATATTCCTGTTTTTCCTGTCGCTGTATCTGCTGACGATGGGAGGTCACTTCTATTCCAACGACCATTTCGCGATGTATATGGTCACCAAAAACATCGTTGAAAAACAATCACTTGAAATACCGGAAAGCCCTTTCACGATCAAAACAACCAGCGGGAAAAAATATTCTTGGTATGAACTCGGACAATCAATACTGGCTCTGCCCTTTTACGCGGCCGGGAAACTTGCGGATAAAATCTTCAAGACAGATTTTCTGAAACAGTTTTTCGTGTCGGCCCAGAACACAGTTTTTGCCGCCGGCGCATGCCTTCTGCTGTTTATGATCGCAACAAAACTTAAGTTCGGCTACCGCCTTTCGCTGCTCCTGGCCTTCCTTTACGGCGCCGGCACGATGGCATGGGTATATTCCGCTAACTTTTTTGCCCACACCCCCGCGTCATTCCTACTGCTCCTTTCTTTTTATTTTAATGTGGGATGAAAGCCGTGCCCGATCGCATATTGTTCTTTGCGCGGCGGCTTTCGGATTGTTATTCCTTACCAGGATTGAGATGCTCCCGGCGGCGCTCTGGTTTGTACTGTATATCGCCTACAAAGACCGTAAAGATAAAAAAATCATGATATCCGATCTGTTATTATTTCTGATTCCCATAGCGGTTTTCACCGCGTTAATTTTATATCACAACTGGTACAGGTTCGGTAAAATAATTATGGACGCCCGGGTTGCTATGGCAATTCCGCAAGAGCCAGAAAGATCTTTTCTGAACGGCTTATACAAAGTTTTACTGGACGGGGAAACGGGCTTCTTTTTCTTTAATCCCGTTCTGGTTTTTTTCATCGGGGGATTGTTTTTCCTGAAGAAAAAAAAGGCGCTTATTCTTCCCGCGATAATAGCCCTGCAAACGATTTTGTTGCTTATAGTTCTTAACCGCATAGACGGCAGATGGTGCTGGGGCACACGCTTTCTGATGGGAGTTCTCCCCTTTTTCGCACTGATCACGGTGTTTTTTTTGAAAGAAAACAAAAATAAAATCCTGTCTTATTTTTTTTATACCCTGTTCTTCATAAGCTTTACTTTTCAGCTTAGCGCTGTTATTGCCAACCCCATGAATTTCTTTTTACAGCCGCTGCACAAAAATCAGGTCATCCACCAGCTGAAACAGGCCTCGCAATGTCTGACAAAACCTTCTCCCCGTATTGAAAAAGGTCGAACTTACACACAGGTTTGGCGCGCACGGCATTTTGACGGTTTGGACTTCTGGTTTCTGAATTTGCGCGCAATGGGAATAAGGGCGCGTTACTGGCTGCCGCCGGTCTTACTGCTCGTCTTTATAAATCTGTATTCCGCCGCAAAACTTTTCAGAAAAAAAGGGCCAGCCACGTAGACCTGTCTTTTAAAAATCCGCGTCTGTCCTCTTAAATCCTGCCCGGCTTTTTAACCGGCGCCGGCAACCTTTTGTAGAGGATAAAAATAAGAGAAAGAACTGTTATGACAAAGCCTGCTACAAAAGAAAGAGGCCGGCAAGAAAACTTCACGATATGACTGCCCTCGGGAACAAAAACCGCCCTCTGAAAATAATTTGCTTTTAGTATTTCCGTTTTTTTACCGTCAACGGAGGCCTTCCAGCCGGGATAAAAAGCGTCGGTCATAACGAGCCACGCGTCCCGCGGAGCATAGACCGTAACGGAAATTTCATTTATTATGTCCTCTGTAATAACAGCTTTGGCAATTTTACCGATATTAACATTTTCAGTTGTCGCCCGAACCTCTTTTTGGAGTACGACTTCATCGCGCGGATTAAACGCGTCAGACTCCATATAATCAAGAATTTTATCTTTAGTCAGAACTTTTGCTTTATCCGCAAAATAAACCCGCGGGAGAAAAGCTTTGTTTTCATAAATACGCACATTATACAGGGCTTTCGGATTTTCAAAACTAAGCTTCCATTGTTCGGATTCAATTTTGTAATCAGCCAGCAAAAATCTGACGCTCATAATTGAAAGAAGTTTCTGTGCTTTGTCAGCATTGCCCGAACTATAAAGCCGACGAGAGAACTCATTATAATCCGTCAGCTCTATGTTTTGTCCGGCGGCGTTATAAAGGCCGAAAGGGAGGCCAGTGTCACCGTAAAGATTATCTTTCCAGGCGCTCCAATCGTAATCTGTTCTGGCAGCGGTAGTTTTAGGTGAAACAAAATATCTGAAAAAACCGTCTTGTTTTCTCAAGAAATTTATTTTATCGCAGTAAACTGTGAATATTCTTTTATCTAATTTATTATTGAATTTTTGACCGGTTATAAAAAGCTCAATAAAAACCGCGAAAACAAGAAGAATTTTGATTTTTTTTGAAACCCGCAGAGCGCCGAGCGCATATCCGGCGGATGCGGCGACTGCAAAAACGCTCAGGTAAAGAATTGTCGCGGGATACCTGAAAGCTTTAAGAAAAGGAAAAGCTTTTATTATAAAACCAAAAACGGGATTGTTTGCGCCCAGCGCAACAAAAATTGAAATAACAAAAAGCGAAAGGTAAAATTTTACGCTTCTTGACGATGATTTTACAGAAAAAAGAAAAAGCATAAAAGCGATTATCCCCACATAACAGCCGTAAGGCCAATCGTTACTTGAGTATCTCAAAAAAGGATTAAAGAAATTGATAAACATTCCCAACGAAAAAGAATTTGTCATTACAATTTCACCGGGAAGGCCCCTGCCCCTTATGGAATTCAGAACAAATTCTAAGGAAGGTATAAACTGAACTGCCGCTATCATAAGGGCAAGAATGCCCGATAGCGTCAATGTCAAAAATGGCTTTGTCTGTTTTTGCTCCGTGAAAAAAAACACCGCGGTGCAATAAAGAAAGAGCGCGAATAGTTCATAAAATAGAATCTGCGGATGGCCCGCCAGAAACTGAAATGCAAAAACAAGAGCCAGCGCCGAAATCCGTTTGAAATCCGTTCTTGATCGCGATTTCATAAGAATAAGAAACGCGGCCGGAAGCCAGACGGATGTTCCAAGGACGCTCAGAAATTCTATTTTCGTAAGAATATAACCGTTAAAGGCGAAAATCATTCCCGAAAGGAAAGACTCTTCTTCGTCAAGCCCTGTTTCCCTCATGAGAAGGAACATTGAGATAAACGCTATAAAAATGTGAAAAACAATATAGATTTTGTAAGCGGAAACAAAATTCAAGACATAAAAAATTATGTTCGGCGGATAGTAAACAGCAGGCTGCATGGCGGCCGCAAAAGGCATGCCGCAATGAGAAAAAGGATTCCAAAACGGTATGATTCCCTGCCTGAGGCAGGCGCTTTTAAAAAAGCTCCACGGAAAAAACTGTATGATGGTGTCACGCATAAAAAATGTCAGCGAGCTGAAAACAATGCTCCTGAAAAAAATGAGCACCGCTGCCAGAATTATTACTGCAACGATTCCAAGAGACAATTTATTTTTCATTGTCAAAACAGCAGTTTGAGCCGCGGCTCAAAAAGGGTATAAATGATTGCGGCGGCGCAAAGATACGGCCCGAAAGCTATCATTGTATAGCCCTTTTCTCTTTTGCGGAGCTTAACGGCTATGCCGACGACGGAACCTATGAGGGATGAAATAAAAATAAGCCAGAATATGGAATGAAAACCGGAAAAAGCGCCTAGGGCAGTTATGAGCTTCACATCCCCCATGCCCATAGCTTCCTGTTTAAAAATCTTTTCCGCCGCGATAGCTATCAGAAAAAGAACCAGCCCCGCGGACAGGCCCGATAGAGCGGAGAGGCCCGCGGCGGGCCAATAAGAAACGCCCCATATTTCTTTCGGGAGAAAAACAGCGAAGACAAAAAGAAAAATATTTATTTCATCGGGTATAATTCGGTGCTTTAAGTCTATGAATGTGATGGCAATGGAAGAGGCCAGAAGAACAGCGATTTCAAGAGCTTTCCACGAAATCCCGAAAAAATAAAAAGAGAGAAAAAAACTCACGCCCGTGAGAAGTTCCACGAGAGGGTAAACAGGCGAAATTTTCGCGGAGCAGGAGCGGCATTTTCCCCTAAGCAGAAGAAAACTTAGAACAGGAACATTGTCATAAAAAGCTATGGGTGCTCCGCAAACAGGGCAAAATGACCGCGGACGGATGATGGATTTTTCCAGAGGCAGTCGGTATATGACAACATTCAGAAAAGAACCGAATACAAGGCCTGTTAAAAAAATCAAAGCATAAAAAAGAGCGACAGCGTTTAGAGGCAATGTTTCTGTCATTGCGCTTTGATTTTTTCAAACTCTTTCATAAATTTTTCCGCCATAACTTTGTTTCCCCCCGCATTAAAGGCGATGGAAGTATTGTAGCAAATATCCCAGTCAAAATATAAAGAAAGACATCTGCGGTAAGCGCTCAAACTACCGCCTATATCGCCCGAACGGTATTTCGCCCTGCCCAGGTCCTGCCATATTCTGTAATCCGCGGGAACGCCAATTGCCGCCTTTTCAAAAGCCGCGACTGCCTCGCGGGGTGAGCCGCTTTCTAAAAGTTTTTCGCCCTTTTTCCAGTTCAACTGAGAATAAGCAAAAACAAGGGCGTATATGAAAGCCGCCAAAGAGAGCGCTATTGCCGCTATTTTTTTAACGGAACGGTATTTTTCGTCTTCATTATTTTCATCTCTCATAATGATTCCGGCAAAAATAAAAAAAAGATAGACGGTTGAAATTCGCTGAAAAGGAAAAGCCGTCAGCGATGTGAAGATGAGTGCCATTACGCCGGCTTTATAAGGCGCGAGTTCCGGCGGCGTTTTTTTGAGCAGAACTGTCAGGACAAAAAGAAAAATAAGAGAGGCTCTGAAAATTCCGAGCTCACAAATAAAATGCAGAATATCGCAATGAGCCCATTGGGGCGACATATGATACGGAAGGCCCGCTTTCAGACGGTATGAAGCGTAATTCCCCCTGTAATTTCCGGCGCCTACGCCCGTGAGAGGATTTTCTTTGAGCATCTCCAGCGAAGTCCTGTAATAATTCATACGCCTTACCGAAGAATTGGAATAACCGCTGTCACCCGTTTTGAAGAACGAAAAATAAAGAAGAGCCAAAATAACAGCGCCTGACGTTAAAATAATCAGCGCTTTTGATTTTTTTGTTCTCTTAAAAAGCAGATAAGACATTGCGGCGGCAAAACCCAGATACGCCGACTGGCTTCTGGTAAGAAGAAGAGCCGCGAGGCCGCATGCAAAAGAAAAAAACGCCTCATAATAAATACTGTTGGAAGTGGGCGAAGCTGTTAAGGATGCGGGGATATTTCCAACAGGCTCATTTTTTCGGCGGTGAGTCAGCAGTATATCAGCGCTGAAAGGAAGAACTGCCGCCAAATACGCCCCCAGGTACATGGGATTTCCGAATGTGACATAAGGAATGGGCGCGTTAAAGGGATTGAATTTTGTGAGCTGCTGAATAACGGCAAGAAAAGAAATCAAAGCCGACAGGCGTATAACAGTTTTTTTAAGGCATTTATCTTCACATATTGGCGAGCGCGAAACATATAGATAAAGACAGAAAGGCGCGAGAAAGCGGAAAAACTGAAAAAAATTAAAATTCTCCAAAAAGATCGACACGATCACGATTAAAAAACCCGCTTCAGGAGCTTTCAAATCATAAAAAAGAGTTTTATTTCCCCTCTCGTAAAATAAAAGAAGCAGTGAAAGAAGTGTCAGAAAATATTTAGCCCCCCAGAATGAGTCGCTGAAAAATGGGAAAACCGCGAGAGAGGAAATTCCGAGGAAAATTTTTACCATAAAAGAAACGGGGGCGGCCTAAGCCGCCCCCGTAAAACAAAACACTAACAGCTTACCATGTGTGAATCGCAGTGCCCTTGGTGTCGGTAGCTGTAACATTTACAAGAAAAACACCAGTGAAAGTCCCGCCCGGATTAGTAGTTCCACAGTTGTACCACCATCCGCCGTCGTAGGAGGCTATTGTGGTAATGTCATTGTTACCATCAGTCTCTGTCTCGCAGTCGTTTGTGGTAGTAATACCCGCCACTCCCGATTTACAATCAGGAATCGCCTGTAAATACGTTGGGCACATACCATTTGCTGTAAGAGGCCAAACCCCTTCCGTGTTACCGTAGTAAATAGACATTGCGCTACGAACTGCTCCAAGCTGTCCCTTACAAGCGGCCTCATTGGCTTTTCTGATCAAGTCCGCGAACTTAGGAATGGCCACAGCGGCCAGAACACCAATAATTGCGACAACAATCATGAGCTCGATCAGAGTAAAACCTTTTTTTGTCTGTTTCATTTT
This sequence comes from Candidatus Omnitrophota bacterium, assembly GCA_013791745.1. Classification (NCBI taxonomy): domain Bacteria; kingdom Pseudomonadati; phylum Candidatus Omnitrophota; species Candidatus Omnitrophota bacterium. The sequence continues at coordinate 1,238 of VMTH01000144.1, read as the reverse complement.
TCTCACCTCCTTTTAGCCCGAGTTAAGAGCTAACATAAGTTTAATACGTTTCTCCAAACTTGTCAATAGCAGTGGGGTCAGGTCTTGACATTAGACACATTGTCAGCCGTTCCTGCGCGGCTTTCAATATGCCGTGATCGCCGATTTTCAGAGCCTCATTCGCGGAACGCCTGTAATACTCCGCTGCTCTGTCTTTTTTACCAGCTTTTTCACAAAGCTCCCCCGCAAGAAAAAGAGTGATATGCGAGACCATTCCCCCTCTTTCAATTTTCTTTATCAGCCCCTCCGCTTCTTCCAAGCGGCCGCTTTCAATATATATGAGCATAAGATTGTCAGAAGCTTTTGTAATAGACGGGCATATCACAAGAGCTTTTTTGAGTTTATTCTCGGCTTCATTTTTCTTCTCCTTATTAATATCATTCAAAGCTCCTGTCATCATCTCATATGCTTTTTGGAAATTCGCGGCATAAGTTTGATTCAGCCGGTAAATAATCGTCCCCTCATCCTTGTTTTCGTATTCTTTTTCAAACCTTAGCGCATTTTCCAGAAACAAAGCGTATCTTTTAATGCCTCCGGATGAAGTCGTTGGGAATTCGCTGTACTCTGTTGACAGGCCCGGGCTCCGGTAAAAAGCCGCCCGCGTGACGCCTTCGCTTATAAGAAAATAATAAAAATCGTCGGCTCCGGGATATGGCGGTGGCGCAATCGTTTTCACGCCGGTTTTGAGAAAAAATCTTTCCGCCGACTCGCTGACGAACACATCTTCCGGCTTGCTGCTGTCTTTCGCATAAGCGAATGTCTCAGGAAAGAGCGGAGGCACAGGCGTTATCAGGATCAGATAGTTCTGATAGGCGAATATCGCCAGGAGCAGCGCCGTTACCGTCGCCCCTGCGGCGGACGAAGACGCCACGCCAAACGCTTTTTTTCTGAATCTGCCAAAAATTCCAACGGCATACCAGCGCCCAACCGCCGAGAAAAAGAAGTAATAAATAAAGGGCAGGATCGGTATCACGAAACGCGCGCCCTTCGCCGGCCATATCATGTGAAAGGCCGTGTAAAGGACGAGATACAAAGCAAATAGCGCCGTGACGGGACGGAAAGATATTTTTGAACCGTTTTTTTTCAGCCGCGAGTGAATGCCGGAAACTATAATGACGGCGATTATCAGCGCGGCGGGGATCTCCAAAAATCCCATCCGGCTACTGATGACCTCCGTAAAAAAAGCCACAGCGGAGATT
>VMTH01000143.1 GCA_013791745.1 Candidatus Omnitrophota bacterium | reverse complement strand
TCAGCAACTCCACAAGCTCCCTGTTTTTTATTGACGCGTGCAATTCATTCTCAATTTTGGAAGTCAGTTTATTTATCTCCTGCAGGTCGGTCAAATACATAAGAGTGGTGCGTAAAAATATTTTAAGAACAAAGGCCACCCTGTTGCTGATGTGAAGATTTTTCACCTTTCCCATTATAAAATCCGCCAGCACCTTGTTGTTTCTGCTGCATATCATAATTACCTGATTTTGCTCTTTAGGGAAAATTATACCCAGAGGCAGCGTTGAAAACGGGATATTGTCATCTTTGTCATTAAGAAACGGCACCCTTAAAATTATAATCATACAGCCGTCTTCGCTTTCTATTCTGGCTCTTTCGTTCAAGTCAAGAGAGTCGGTGAGAAAATCTTCCGGAATATCAAATTTTGACGCGAGAGTTTTTATCTCATCTTCCGCCGGAGAAACAACGTTAACCCAGCAGTCCCCGCTATATTCGCTGATACGGTCAAAACCGTTTTCTTTTATTTTGAAAATTTCAATCATAGCGCTTCTCCTGTTCCGAGTATTTTCGGATTATAACTAAAAATCCGTCATTTGATAACAATCAAAAAGTTAATTCCCTTTTTTGTGGTAATTCCCCTTTTTGTAAAAGGGGTGGCTCGCTTTTGGCGAGACGGGGTTTTTGAATCCCTCTTTGAAAAATACAGGGGCAAGCGGACGGCAGTCAAAGTTATTTAAGAGAAGAACCTCTTGCCGACCAGTTAAGAGAAAAAATTTCAAAAGTCGCTCTTTGCGAAGACTGGAAAGAAAAAATGTTAGCGCAGGTAGAGAGGGGAACAATTGGATCGAACCATTGAGAAACTGGATTAATGACGCTCACCACGCCGGAGAACTTGCTTTGTCAAAAGATTTAAGCGAAATAAAATCTTTTGTTAAAAAAATCGGAACGAACCGCCGCCTGCTGGACAAAACCTTTCTTCTGAATTTGGAAAAGCCGTGGTCTTTTTTGTTTTTTGAAGAGGGGGATTCCGGAAATTCCGAAAAGAACGGTGAGCATCGCTCACCGAATTTTTTTGAAAATCGCGCAACAAGTTTGAAATGGTCGGGGTGGGCGGATTTGAACCGCCGACCTCCTGCTCCCAAAGCAGGCGCCCTACCAACTAGGCCACACCCCGTACAAAATTATACTCTGAAACAATATCTACCGAACTCTTCAAACCGCTTTGCTCGCCCGGGGCGCTCACTAAAGCGCCACACCCCGTATCACATTATACTTTTTTAATTAAATCGACAAAGCTAACTGCGGGATAATATGGATATCATTGTTTGCGGAACGACCATTCATCGCCGATGGCATCGCGGTATATTCCCAGCGGCCTGTCGGGGAATGCCGTTATGTTAAAGAATATCCAGCCCTCTCTCCGGTCGCGCGTGACAAGATATTTGAACATCATATCCCAGCAGTGCAGATTTCTCTTTAGCACAAGTTCCTTCTCTATGACATCTTTCAGCTCAATATCCGTCTTTCTGTAATTGAAAAATGTCCGGGCCCTGGCCTCAACGGCCCATTTGCCGTATTTAAAATTGAAACGCTGGAACCAGTTCAGGAAATCCGGTTCCGCCCGGTTGTGCGTAAACCTCGACGAGAAATGCCGGCCGCTGCCCTCGGCCTCCCAGGAAACCGCATCGCCGAGAGCTATGTTATAATAATTTCTCGCGTAAAAATTCATAGCCCCCGCCCGGAAATTCAGCTGATTCTGAAGGAGCGAGAATCTGTTTTCAAGCGGCAATGACCTTTTTTTCAAATCGTATACAACGCTCTGCCTGAACACCACATTGGGCGCGGGCCTGTATTCATCAGCGAAAGCAATGTTGTCGGTGACAGAGGTTTTGCCCGGTTCTTTTTTGTAATTATGAGTGAAAGAAAGTTTGAGCGGCCTGTAAAAATTCAGCGTTGTGTTTATGTCGTGAAAATAATATTCCACGGAATCCAGATCACCGCTCTTGTAAAACTGATAACCTATTCTGGGAAACAGCGTTATAGACCGCATTAACCTGTAGCTGTTGAAAATCCGCGCGTATGAGCTGTGTATGGGCGTATAATCGGAAAAAATAGTCCCCATGTTGGCATCGGTGTTGAAATAATTCCTGTAATTATAACTGAGATCATAGCTGAATAGTTTGAGTTTCACGGGATTCAAACGAAAATAGATTTCAGGCGCTATAACATTGTCGGCGTCAAATCTGTTGAGGGGATCTTTCCATACCTCATTTCTGTATCCCGACAAACGCAGATAATAGGCCGACACGCTTTTGGACAGCGAAGCGCGGCTCCTGATGTAGGTGGGTTTTAGCACCAGCGATTCATCCCTCAGGTAATTATTGTTAAAGAGCGAATAATCCTGCACCTCAACATATGACTGCCAGAGAAAACCCGCGGAAAGCTGCTGCCAGTGGCTCTGACGGAAAGTGCGGTTGCTTGCTCCGGTGTCTTTTTCATTTATGCCGTAAACATAGAGATTACTCTGTGTCGACGGGCTCTTGTAGTCAAGCTCCAGGCCCTTGCCGTATCCGAGGCGGCTGAAATAATCGTTAAGAAGATAAGTCCTGAAATTATCCGACCAGCTGTAGCGCAGGCGCGTTTTTATGAAGGCGCCACTCCTTGAGGACTTCCCCGCCCTGACGGCAAGCGCCCACCTTCTCTCACCGAGACGCTGGCTGTAATAGGGCGTATAAAAAATAGGCACCCCTCTGACTGAGAAAACAGCGTGCTTCATCGTCACGCTCTTCTTCTCCACAAAAACTATGCGCGGCGAGGCCATTTTATAATGAGGCTCGTCGTGATCGCAGGTCGTCAGATACGCCTTGTTAAAGATGTAAGTGTCACCCAACTGCTCCGCGTCGTGTCCGACAAAATACATCTTATCCCGGAAGACCCTGGCATTCTGAAAAACCCCGGAAGCCGGAGCGGTGCCGACAGCGAGATGATATTCGGCGGCATCACAGTTCATTGTCGTGGCCGCGTCCTCTATCCGCACTCTGCCCTTCAGGAACACAAGCGACTCGTTCCTGCGGAACTCGGCTTCGTCCGCGTACAATTTCATCGTGTCCCTCTCTATAAAGACATTTCCTGACGAGAAAACTATCTCGCTGCTCTTGCTGTATTTGAGATAATCGCATCTTATGTTGAAAGGCAGATCTTCCTGGGCGAACAAAATCCCCGCGGCTAAAACAACAAAAGCCAATAAACGTATTCCCGCAAACAAGTTTTTTAATGCGTGAAGCGGGGCGGATGATATACAGCTCTTGAGCTTGTTAAAAGGATTAAGGACGCTGCCCATCTGTGCGTTAAAGCAGCGCAAGTTTCGCCGCGCCGTCGGCGCCTATATAGCGTTT
>VMTH01000142.1 GCA_013791745.1 Candidatus Omnitrophota bacterium | reverse complement strand
TCAAATAAGTCCTGTCCGGTGTAATTGATTCCCGGCTTAACTGAGAATGCGCAGGAAAAACCGGCCTCTTTCACAAGTCTCTTCACATCCTCGTTATAATAGCTCTGCTGGGTTTTGGACCATCTTTCCACCATCCTGTCGCGTACCGCGTAGCAGAGCCCCATGTATTTGTCGTAATCAGTCGCCGAAAACTCGTCTTTCGCCCGGGTGTAACGCAAATGATTTTTTATGGATAAACGCAGCGCCGACGAGTCCATGCGCTTCCTGTAATTTTTTACCAGGTCGTCCTGTATCTCTTTTTTCTTTTTATCTTCTTCTGTCATCCGTTCCGCCTTTGTGCCATGTATAAGCTTGCCGCTATTCTATGATTCTCACCTGTTCTTGTCAACTGTATTTACTATCGTGAAGAGGACTATTTCCGATTTTGAACCCAGCCGCATAGGAGGGCCCCATGTGCCGGCGCCCGATGTTGTGTAGATATACGAATCTCCCTGACGGTAAAGGCCGTAGGGATGTTTGTAATAAAGTTTAACGAGCAGGTTGAAAAAAGGTATCTGTCCCGCATGGGTGTGGCCCGAAAACTGGAGGAAAACCCCCCTCTCGGAGGCTTTATCAAATATCTCCGGACGGTGCGACAGCAGGATGACCGGCAAGCCTTCTGGATTTTCAGGCAGGGCTTTGGTGAGCTCCGCATCACCCGCGTCATCATCCACCCCCGCAAGGATCATCTTCCCTTTTATTGAAACGCTTTCATTTCGCAGCATCCTTATTCCGGCTTTTTCCGCGAAACTCTCAAATTGTTTCACTCCGCTGTAAAATTCGTGATTCCCCGTCACGGCGAACACGCCGTCTGAGGCTGATAATTTACCGAGCGCATCAATGAATAATTTCTTCTTTGCCTCAAGCGCGCCGTCGCAGAAATCTCCGGCTATGACAATAAGATCCGGTTCAAGGCTGTTGACTTTCGCCACCAGGTTCTCCAGCCACACAGGAGATTTGTTGTCTTCCAGGTGGATGTCGGAAAAAGCGGCAATCCGGTATTCTTCCTCTCCGGTAAAATGCGGACTGAAAAGTTTTATATTTCTGACAGCCGTGTGCTTCGCGTTGATAAAGGCCGCAAGGCTCAGAATAAGCGTTACCGCAACCGCTATGGCGGTGAGAGTTTTGGCTTTCCCTTTCAGAAATATGGACAAAAGATCCCTGAGAACGAAGACGGCAACCGAGATAGACATCACTCCCATCCATATCTCTCCGTAGGCAAGGACAAAACCCACGCCGTATTTTGACTGTATCATCCTGCCGATAAAATAAGAGAGCCCGCTGATACAATAAAAGACCGTTAAAAAAACAGCGCGCTGCCGCCCTATCCCGAAATCATTCCTGATGCGCGCGTAACTGTAATAATGCACGCCTGAGTAAACGAGCGACATTATCAAAAGGAAGACTATGAATTTCGCTATTATCACCGGCGCAAGCTACATTTTCTCCGGCGCTGTTATTCCAAGAAGAGCCAGTCCTGTTTTCACCGTATCCCGCACCCGGCCGGCTAAAAACAGCCGCTGTGAAGAAAGAAGCAGCTCGGGTGCATCAAGCACCTTGTTGCGGTCATAATATCCGTGGAAGAGGCCGCAGAGCTCCATGAGATAGACTGTTATGTGATGCGGCGCGCGCTCAGACGATGACAGGGCGGCTTTGTCCGTGAATTCGCATATTTTTTTAATGATGCCGCGCGCTTCCTCGCCTATCAGATCACCGCAGGGTGAGGCCTTTATGCCCATTTCGCCGGCCTTTTCAAATATGGAGCATATCCTGGCGTGAGCGTACTGCAGATAATAAACGGGGTTCTTGCTGGAATGTTCTTTCGCCAGATCCAGGTCAAAGTCAAGCTGGGCGTCGCCTTTTCTTGAAACAAGGAAAAAACGCACGGCGTCGGCGCCCACCTCATCTATAACATCGTCGGCGAGCAGAAAAGTGCCGTCCCTCTTTGACATTTTAAGTATCTCGCTGCCGCGCTTGAGGCGCACGAGCTGATAGAGTATTATTTCAAGCTTTGCGGGGTCCCTGCCGAGGAGCCCCAGGGCGCTTTTCAGGCGCCCGACATATCCGTGATGATCCGCGCCCCATATGTTTATGCAAATATCGGCTTCGGTGAATTTTTCATCATGATAGGCGATGTCCGAAAGAAAATATGTAGGCTCGCCGTCTTTTTTGTAGAGCACCCTGTCCTTGTCATCCCTGTCGCTGACATCGAGCCACACGGCGCCGTCTTTTTCAAAAACGGCTTTCTTCTCTTTCAGCTTTTCAAGGGTTTTGCTCACATGGCCTTCCTCATAAAGTTTTTTTTCGCTGTAGAACAGGCCAAATTCTATACCCAGCCGCGAGAGAGTCTTCTTTATCATCCCCAGTATGCGCTCCACAGCCATGTCACTGATCTTCTCCACGCTGTCGGAGGATGACACATCCGCGGCTATGACGCTGACACAGTCAAGCGAATAGCCGCCTTCGGGCGCCGGAAGGCCGGCTTTCGAGGCGAGGATGGATTCCCCCAGCAGCCGCACCTGGCGGCCCCTGTCGTTGACATAATAATGCGTCATCACATCATATCCCGTAAATCTGAAAATTCGCGCCAGCGCATCGCCCATGACGGCTCCCCGAAGATGCCCTATGTGAAGAGGTCCCGTGGGATTAGCAGAAACGAATTCTATCAGTATCTTTTCTTTCTTCGCGGGGAATGCCCTGTCACCCTCATTGAGCATTTTCACGAGCGAACGGACGGCCAGTTTCATATTAACAAACGGCAGCAGCACCCGCACTTCTTCGAAAAGCCCGGTTTTTTCAAGAGCTCCGGCAAGATCCTCGGCGGCTTTTTTCTTGTTTTTAACCGCCATCTTCACGGCCGCGTTAGTCGCGTAATCGCAGTTCGTGAATTCCGGCGCTGTCATCACGTCGAAATCGCCTGTTATCTCCTCGCCCAGAGCATCCAGGGCCCCGCGAACACTCTCCCTTATAAAATCCAGCATTTGTTATTCCCCCCGAACATTAGAACTTTCCACACAGCAGGTTTATATTCTATAATAAAATCGCATTATGCTCAATTCCAAAGTTATAATCAATCCCTCGTCAGGAAGAGGAAAAGGCGCGCTGCTCGCGCCGCGCATCGCCCGGGCGCTGGACATCAAAGACGAAGATATTGTTTTTGCCGACAACCTCGCGGATGCCGGGAAAAAAGCGGAACATTTCGCCATGATAGGCGTAAACCCCGTTATCTTCTGCGGCGGGGACGGCATGCTGGGCGAGGTCTTAAACGGCGTTTTGAGAGTGTCTTCCAACGTGGCCATAGGCATAATCCCCGCCGGCATGAGCGATGTGGCCGCTTTGAGCCTCGGTATACCGCGGCGTTTTGAAGACGCTGTCGGGATCATAAAAAGAGGAAAAACCCAGAGAGTTGACAGCGGCGTTGTCATCCATCCGGGAGGGAAAAGATATTTTTATTCCATGGCCGATTTCGGCTTCACCGCCGATATTGTCAGGATCGCCGAAAACAATCTCTTTATAAAGAAGGCCCTCGGTAAAAAAGCCCATTATGTAGCGGGTTTTTATAAACTGCTCGCGCGCAAAAAATTCTTTGACATCACCTGCGGGGATTATAGAGGGAGATCTTTCCAGGCCATCTTTATGAACGGCCTGTTCTGGGGAGGCGGTTTCCGGTGGGGAAATGATTTCTCGCAGAAAGACGGTACCGGCGATCTGCTGGTGTTTGAGAGAATGAACATATTGCGCCTGATAAACATTTTAAGCGCTCTTGTGGGGGGAAGAGAAATAAAAGGCCTCACGCGCCTAAGAACATCATCCGCCTTTCTGAGATCTGAAAGGCCCGTCCCATGGCACACCGACGGTGAATTCATGGGCTTTCTCAGAGAGGCGGAAATAAAAATACTCCCCGCCTCGGCGCAATTTCTCTGCGAACCCTCCGCCGTCATCTAGGAAAATGGGGACGGTTCTGTTTTTTCCCAAATCAATGGGGACGACGGCCATTAATCCAAAGACGGAAAAATCAATTCATATGAAACATTCCTGCCTTTTTGCGCGTTGGCTGCCAATATATTTTTTTGCACCATATCAGATATATCCCTGTACGCCGTGGCCCTGCTCACCTTTGTCATTCCCACATACTTTATGGTGGTTAACCCACCCTCAAAGCCGCCTTCGCCGGCATCCAATAAGCGGTTGATCACTTTTCGCTGATTTATATTCAATGCGCTCTGGCTATGCTTTTGCCAAAAAAGAGCTTTCTTGATTATATTCCCTATGGACGCCTCAGAATCCTGTATTGAATGCGTGTAACAGTTTAAAAACCATAAGAGCCACTCCGTGATATCAAGAGAGCCCTTCTGGCTTTTTTCCAGGATTTCATAATATGATTTTCGCTCAGCCATTATTCTGCCGGACATAGAGTAATATCTTTTAGCTGTGTTTTCGTCCTGAGCCAGGGCCATATCGGTCAGCGCGCGGGCTATTCTCCCATTTCCATCCTCAAAAGGGTGAACAGTTACAAAATAAAAATGCGCTATGCCCGCCCGCAGCAAACCGTCCGGCGATTTCTTTTTGTTCGCGCGGGCCGGATTGAAAGGGTTTCCTTTTTTCCACCAGTTCAGAAAGAGTTTCATTTCAAAAGGGATCTTCCCGCCCGGCGGCGCTTCATAATGCACTTTTTCTCTGCCAATCGGCCCGGACACCACCTGCATAGGGTTTTCCTGCCTCCATCTGCCCGTAACAATCTTTTTCAATCCCGAATAACCTGCCGGAAACAGGGAGGCCTGCCATGATTTTATACGGCTTAAAGTGAGAGGTTTTTTATAATTTTCCTGCGCATCAATGATAACATCGATTAAACCCTCCGCGTTTCTGTCCGGGCGCTTTAAATCCGACGACGGCAAACCCAGTTTCCTGACAATTGATGACCTCACGGATTCCCTGTCAAAGAGCACGCCCTCTATAGCGGCTGTTTTGATTGTTTCCTCTATCAGTATTTCGGTTCTTGACTCCTGATTTTGATCAAGGCCCATTGATGATATTCTGCTCAGCAATTTACCCTGCGCCAATCTCGCTTTGCCCAGCACATTGATCATCTCATCGTTCCGCCATTTGAAATTCGGCCATCCCTTTAAATTCCATATATACCTCATATGCGCCCCCCCCCCCCTATAATCGCTTCATTCTATGAAGCGATTATAGCGCATTATCGCTTCATAAGCAAGGCGGGCGGACAAATGGGAATCAATGGTGACCTGCCTGCGTGCCGAAGCGCTGCATCCGCCGAGGCGGGGCACTTCGAGAGGCTGGGCCGGTGGCCCTATCAGAGATAAAGCAGGACGCAGTTGACCAGGAGCTGCTGTATTGTGTCTTTCTCGCCGCCCAGGGGGAGCTTGATCTTCTCCCTTTGAACTTTCTGCGCGATTATGATTATTTCAAAGGGATCTACCTCAATGCTGAAATTATCCCCTTCTTTTATCTTCTCAACATCTATGGAAAAATCTTTTGACACCTCGGTGAATTTGACCCCGTCCACGTGCGCCTGCTTATCCACGATAAAGCCCGAAACGTCTTTGGACGGCACGAGTTTCGCCGAAACGACCAGCTTGTCCGGCCGCAGATCTATTTCAAGAGACAGCACCCCCGCGGGCAGATTGTCCTCGAGAAAAACAATATTCTGTTTTTTGGTGCCGCCCCTCCGCACCGGCATGGCCGACTTCATAATCTCCACCCTGCCGCCGCCGACTTCAATTTGAAACTGCGCCGGGACAATATAGGCGAACTCTGGAACGCCGGAACCGGAAACAGCCGCCTGGATGACCGCATCGCCCGGCCGGTTGAAACGCTTCACCTTCACCGCCGCGAGGCCCTTTTTGTCCGTCATCACCGAAACGGGTTCGATCAAGCCCGTGTTCCTGGCAAAAGTGAAATCCACATTCACGCCCCTGACCGGCTGATCCGTGCGGCCGACGACACTCACAAGCACGCCGATATCGCCCCGAAGCTCGGTTTTTGTGTCGCCCGCGCGCGGATATTCAAGATTCCTCACCTTAACTCTCGTGACAAGTTCTTTTATCATGTTTTCAAGTTCGGATTTTTTCACATCCGGCAGCAAATCATTCGCCTTAGCCGCCGAAAGCGTCATTATCGCCTCTATAACCTGGTCCTTCGCGGCAAGCTTTTTGCTTTTTTTAACGGAGGATGTAAAAATGCTGTTGATCTCCTTGATCCGCCACGCTTCCCGCAATTCCTTCGCCGCGGCATCGGCGCGCGGATAGGAGGCGAGCATGTAGCAGATATAGATCCCGGAACCTATGTCCTTGTCATAAGCCTCTTTTATTAAATCAAGTTTCGTGCGGTCAAAATGTTTTCCCACATACGAGGAAGAATCCATGACAAGTTTTCTGGAGGTTACTTTTTGCGCCTCGGCCTTATCCGTGGCGCTTGAAGACGCGAGAAAATAAAATTTCTCGGAGCTCTCGCTCGGCGAGACAAACCACGCGGGAGGCGCTCCTGAAAGCCGCGAGGGCGCGGCCAGCAGAGGTATAAGGACGAAGATCAAAAAATAAAATTTCAATTAATTTTTTCTTCTGACAGGGGCTTTTTTCTCTCTTCTCTCCTGTATAAGATCCTTTCGCTGCTTTTGGCCGGATTCCAGTATCCGTTTTTTTCTGGCTTTGAGAACCTCTTTCCGTTTCTTGATCACTTTCTTCCTGAGCTCTTTGCGCCGTTGCTGGTTTTTTGCCATCCGCGCATGTATTGCCCGCATATCCTCGGACATTTTTTTGCCCAACTGCGGTTTGGCGTAAAGGCCCACGCGGGCCTCCTGCATCTTTTTCACAATTTGGGCGCGCTTGGATAGCTTGCCGCTTTTTTCGTAATGCCTGACGCCGACCTTGCCGTCAAAGACCGCCACGCGCGATTCTTTGCCCGCTTTCACGGCGAACTTTGTCCCTCTCACGGCGCAAACCGCCTGGGGCGTCCGCACCCTGTAATCAAGGCCCTTTTCTATCTCGGAAAGGAGTTCGCCCATTTCAAGATCAAAGATCGCGCGCTTGAGAAAACTGTCCTCGCCATGGAGATCATCTATTTTAAGCAGCGAGTTCGGCCCGATCTCAAAAATCGTGCCGTCTATCAGATAGACTTCGCAGCTTCCGTCGGCGAAAGTCTTTATTATGTCGCCGCTTGAGAAAATGTCATCCTTGACGACCATCGTCCAGTCCTGTGAATTTTTTTTAAGCGATTTGACCTCGCCGGAGACGCTGTTTACGACAGCTCCGTAATCATCCCGAGCCGGCAAACTTTCAGCTCCGGCCGATGATATACCGCAGAACAAAAGCAGACAGAAAGCGATTTTTTTCATAAATTCTCCGCGACAGCCCGGCTCAATCCGGCGGGCCGTCCTGATAATACTTCCGGATTACTGCAGTTTATCCAGCAGGCCCATGGCTGCCTCTTCCGCGGCTTTGTTATTTTCCTCTCTCGCTTTTGAGGCGAGGCCGTTGATCGCCCTGTTTCGCGCTTCTTTGTACTGCTGGACGGGAAGCTGGAAAAGAACGGAACAGTTATAAAAATATTTGACGCCAACCTCCGTCACCTCTTCCACTTTCTCATAATAACTCTCCGCCGGAAGCAGTCCGCTGATGTTGATATTATCGGCCGTCATCGCTATGCCGTCCTGCACAAAGCGTCCGAGATCCTCACCGGGAAGATTGGAGCCGCGGGTGTTCTGCACGAATTCCGTCTTGGCCTTTGTCTCAATGGCTTCGGCGACATTCTTCATGGCCTCGGCTTTCGCCTGCCTCAAACCCACGGCGTAATCGCCCACGCCTTTGAGCGCGCCGGAAAAATACATCGTGGTTTCATCCTCAAAAAAAGGCACAATCACCCACTCCGGGGTTTTGTCGGCGCTTTTCTCAACAACCTTCTGGCTTCCAACAGGCCGCACCTTGGCTCCGCCGCAGCCGGCGATAACGAACACAGAAACCGCAGCTGTCAAAACAACAAATTTTTTCATCTTAACTCCTCCCGAGAAACAGGCATAAGCCCGCTTCATCACACCCGCCGCGTCATTTCGCGCGGGTCACAATTATCAGATTTTTTTCGGCGTGCGGCACAACCGACACGCTGTAATCTTCCTGCCCTTTGAAAAATTTCATATTGAATGTGCTGCGGCTTTTTCTGCTGGCGGAAATCTCAAAACCCTTTTCCGCCATGTTCTTCTGGTAGAACAGTTTGATGTCCCGCGTGGCCGCGTCAGTTTCAATAATTTTTATTTCTATACCGTCTTTTGTTTCCCCCATGAGAACAGCCCCCCCGGGATAATCAACAGCGGTAGCTTCGGCCTGCGCGCCGGCTAAAGCCGGAGCCGCGGCCGCCTTGGACGGGGTTTGTCCGGGCTGGACTTTCTGCACCGCGGGTGCGCTCTTAAAGACAACGAATTTCAAAAGAGCTATTATGACAATGGCTCCCACGGCGGCGGCTATAGGCGCCACAGGCAGGGCTTTCCCACCGCCCGGCTTCTTTGTCTTGGCTATTTCCTTTTTGCCTGACGGGATCTCTTCATATTTCTTGATCAGCGCGTCTATGTCCCCGCCTTCCTGATCCTTTGACTCTCCGGGGGTTTGAACAGCGGAAGACCGGCTGCCCGCATCATCCCCACCAGCGGCTCCGGAAGAGCTGTCCGCGGAAGCGCCATCTGATAACGCTGAACCGGCGGGCTCATACGGCGCGGGCGGGTCGTCGCTGAAAACAGGCCTTTCAGCCGGAATTGCGGGCTCGTCGATGAAAACGGGTGTTTCCGCCAGAGGAATGTCTTTTTGCGCGTCACTCCCCTCGGTATCGCCCAACGCCGCGGCGAGACCCTCTATATCAATATCTTCCCCAAAACCTTCCCTGTTTTCTTCCATAATTTTTATCTCCTACAAATACTTTACGCTAATCGTCTATTTTCTAAAATTTCCGGCCTGTTTGTCAATGTAATCTTTGTCACGGTTTTATAAGATCAAGGATTTCGTCATGAAAACGCCCGTTGGAAACGACATAACCCACGGTGTCGGGCCCCCACACGCCGCCATCAAGTTCCGTCGCGGCGCCGCCGGCTTCCTCAACTATGAGAAGGCCCGCCGCGAAATCCCACACGACATCGCAGAACTCAACTTCAAGCTCCGCGCGGCCTGCCGCTATGTGACAGAGCCCGGCGACCGTCGAACCCAGCATCCGTATGTTAAACACTTTGTTATGAAGCCTCTCCAGAGCCGCGAGATTTCTTTCGGGAACTCTCGCTATGGAGCTGTCAAAAAACATCGTCGCGTCTTTAATGTCTCTGTCCGAAACGGATATTTTTTCGCCGTTAAGAAAAGCCCCCCCGCCCTTATGCGCGTAGAAAAGCTCATTTGTCATCGGCATGCATATGACGCCCAGGGCCGGAGCCCCTGCTCGGCACAAAGCTATGGATGTGCCGAAAATATCAAGGCCTTTTATGTAATTGTGCGTGCCGTCGAGGGGATCTATTATCCAGAGGAACTCGCCGCCGCAGTCGGCGCGGCCAGATTCTTCGCTGAGTATGCTGTCCGACGGAAATCTTTTTTTCAGCCCGCCGATGATAAGTTTTTCAGCAGCCTTATCCGCCGGAGAAACCAGTGAGCCGTCAGCCTTCTTCTCAAATTCAATTTTCCCGCCGAAGCAGCCCTTTAAGAGACTCCCCGCGCCGAGGGCAAGCTCCTGGGCAGCTTCAAGCCTTTTTTCTATCTCACGCATTCAGTATCTTAGGCTCCAGGCGTTCGTCAGCGGTGACAAAGGCATAAGCTATTATGCACACATCCTGGCCCGGATCTCCTTTTCTCGCGGCCGGCCCGTAAAGGATAACAGCGTTTGAACCGGCTTCTTCCGCTATGACGTATGTCTCAAACCTCTCACCGTTATCGTAATTGAGGACATGCACCTTATCGCCAGCGGCTATGCCGACTTTGGCGATGATGTCCGCGTCCAACCCTATGCTGCCCTTGTAATGCAGTTCCGTGAGGGTGATCTTCACCCTCTGTATCTTCGCTCTCAAAACCTCTTTCAATACCATAAAGCTTCACTCCCTGAAATTAACTTGCGTTTATTTTAGCAAATTCCGCCAAAAAAGCCATTGTTTTTTCGCGACGAACATCATGAATAGCGACGTAGCATGTCCGGCGATTTTTACACTCTGCCGAAATCGTCATCCAAACGAACGATATCGTCCTCCTCAATGTATGAGCCGTGCGCGATCTCAAGGATCTTCGCGGTCTTGCGGCAATTGTTCGTGAGACGGTGCGGCGCCCCTCTGGGAATTTTTATCCGGCCGTTTTCATTTAATTTGTGAATCTTTCCGTTGAGCTCGACCTCAACTTTTCCCGTGAGAACAAGCCACTCCTCACTTCTTTTGCTGTGCTTCTGCAAACTCAGCGAACGCCCGGGGAGCATCTCTATGACCTTCACCTTATAATTGTCCGCCCTCTCCAGTGTCTTGAAACTTCCCCAGGGCCTGCGCACCTTGATATGATTGACCAGCTCCTCTCTCCCCTTAAGCTTTTCAACGGCGCGCTTGACATCCTGTGAACGGCCTTCAGCCATTATCAGAAGGGCGTCGTCCGTTGAGGCGATCCGCAGATCCTTAACGCCTATGAGCGAAACGGTTTTCCCCGTTATTGAATAGACAAGATTGTTTTCCGAATCCAGAGAAATGACATCCCCCCGGCAGGCGTTCCCTTTTTTGTCTTTTTTCGTGACCTCATAAACGGAATCCCATCCGCCCAGATCATTCCAGCTGCCGTCATAAACAACGACAGCGGCCTTTTTCGTTTTCTCCATAACGGCGTAATCAAATGAAATGGAGGGGAGTTTTTTGTAAAACCCGCCCAGCTTATCAAAATTTTTCCCGTCCCACTCCTGAAAACCGCGCCATATCCCGGGAGAGTTTTTTTCAAATTCACCGCTGAAAACAGACGCCGCCGCGACGAATATACCGGCGTTCCAGAAATAACGCCCCGATTTCAGGAATTTTTCCGCTTTCGCCGCTGAGGGCTTTTCCACGAATTTCTCCACCGCCCTTCCTGCGGTATTAGGGACGGTTCCTATTACCCGCCCCCCGTCGGCCTTCGCGGCATATGCCGAAAGCCCTTTAGGACTAAGCTTTCCGCCGGCCTTTATATACCCGTAACCCGTTTCGGCCCTGTAGGGCTTTATACCCAGAGCCGTTATGTATTCTTCACCAGCGGCCTCTTCCGCTTTTTTGAGCGCCGCTATAAACTTCGCCTCATCCTTTATCAGATGATCCGCCGGAAAAACAAATATAGACGGATCGGCATTTTTGGCTTCTGCCCGCGCCGTAATCGCCCTCAGGCCCAGCGCGATGGCCGCCGCCGTGTTTTTTCCCACGGGCTCCGCGAGAATGTTTTCCAGCGGGAAATCTATCCCGCCTTCTTTGAGATGGTCTCTCAGCAGAAAACGGTATTCCGCGTTTGATACAATAAAAACATTTTTGGCTCCCGCCAGCTTCACGCCCCTTGAAACAGCCGACTGGAGCAGGCTCGTCTCGGACGCTATCCTGAGAAAAAACTTGGGATAGTTTTCCCGCGACACGGGCCACAGCCTCGTGCCCTTCCCCCCCGCCAGAATCATAACCTTCCTATTATTTTTCATGCCTGTCCCCTTTTTTTGTTCCGTCGTTCCATCTTTATTTTTTATCCTGACTATTTTTAGGAGCCAGAGCCCTTGACATCGCCAGGCCCATCAAGAAATATATCGGATAATATATCTCAGCCCTGCAGAACAGATCATCCGTCATCCCGCACATGCCTTCCGCCGCAAAACCAAACAAAAGCCCCACCAAGATATATTTTTCAAATTTTCCAACATCCGGATGTTTTATTCTTCTGAGCATCTCCTTGAAAAACGCGTATATCACCCACAAAAAACTTATCAGCGCAAAAATCCCGCTCGCCACCAAAATCTGCAGATAAGTATTGTGTGCATGAGAAAGTTTCCCCCCCCACGAATACGGTGATTTGATATTCTCGTATACATTACCCAACCCCACACCAAAAAGGGGATTTTCTTTTACTAATCTTGCCGCATCTTTCCACATGCTCAACCTTCCACCAAGATTAAGGTTCATTCGATTCTTATAATAAGATTGGGTATTAAGCAAAAAAATTACAAGAGC
>VMTH01000141.1 GCA_013791745.1 Candidatus Omnitrophota bacterium | reverse complement strand
CTGGAAGACCCCATAGAATATTTTTTCAAAGACAACAAATCAATCATAACACAGAGAGAGCTCGGCGGAGATATGCTCTCGTATATGGACGCTCTCAAAAACATCGTGAGGGAAGATCCTGATGTGCTGTTCATCGGCGAGATGAGGGATATTGATACCATTGAGGCGGGTATTTCGGCCGCCGAACTGGGTAATCTCGTTTTTTCCACCGTCCACACGATAAACGCTTATCAGACCATATCCCGGATAATTGATTTTTTTCCCATTTCGCATCAGAACCAGGTGCGTCTGCAGCTTTCCGAAACTCTCAGGGCGATCATTTCCATGCGGCTCATGAAAAGCAAAGACGGGTCCCGCATGGTGCCGGTGTGCGAGATCCTGGTGAACACCGAGGCTGTTAAAAAACTTATCGCCGAAAACGAACTTTCCGAAATTTATGATCTCATGGCCAAAGGCGCTTATTATGGAATGCAGACTTTCAATCAGGCGCTCTTCGGCCTTTGCGAAAAAGACATTATAAGCGAGGAAGACGCCCTGGCTGTTTCAACCAACCCTGAAGAATTCAAGCTATACATGAGAGGCGTGGACATGACCACGGCGGCGACGGGTTTCAGCGCAGGCGAAGGCCCCGGCGACCATAAGAGCCAAACCCCGGGCATCAAAAGGAATTTTTAATGGCGCTCCGCGCGGAATAATTCATGGGAAAAACAGTCACTGAGGATTTCGCGGATTTCTCCAAATATCTCGGCTCAGGAGTGAGCGCTTTATTTTCTTTCCGGGCCAGCGGCGACATGAAAGACAGCGCGAATATGGAGGCCTTCGCGAGAAGGCATTTCTCCGGTGCTGTGCCTGTTTACGCCGGCCAGTCGCACGGCACGGTTTTGAAAGAGGTTGATGTGCAGGCCCTCAGCCCGCTGGCGGATGTTGACGCCCTTGTCACCCGCGACAAGAATGTGGTGCTGCTTATTTACACGGCCGACTGCATACCGGTTTATTTTTATGACGCGCAGGCGTCTTTCGCCGGTATCATACACGCCGGATGGAGAGGTATTTCAAAGAACATAATAATTTCAACAATGGACAGCATAGAAAAAAAATATCCCCTGCACATGTCCTCACTGAAAACGGTGATAGGCCCG